>CBDUSV010000389.1:0-2594 GCA_965369885.1 uncultured bacterium | reverse complement strand
GAGACCGCCGATGACGTCTTGCGGGCCATCGATTCCATGGGCACCGACACGGTGATGCTGGTGCCCGGCTTCCAGCGGCCCCAGAGCCTCTACCACAAAAGCTGGGTCACGGTGCTGGCCGCGGCCTACAACGACTACCTGATTGACCAGGTGCTGCCGGCGAGCGGCCGCATCAAGGCCGAGCTGATGATCAACCACCGCGACCCCGACGCCGGCGCCGCCGAGATCGAGCGGGTCGGCGACAATCCCGGCTTCGTCAGCGTCTATACCGAATATGGCGGCAATTACGAACCCATCGGCACCGCCAGGCACGACCCCATCTTCGACGCCACGGTGAAGCGCGACATGGTGCTGACCATCCATGCCGGGTGCTTCTGGCAGCAGTTCTCGCCGATCCACCAGGGCACCCGCACCTGGACCGAGTTGCTGGGCATCGCCAGCGTCGGCGTCACCATGACCTGGGTCGCCAGCATGATCATGCAGGGCTTGTTCGACAAATACCCGACGCTTCGGGTCCTGGTGAAGGAAGGCGGCTTCTGGTGGATCCCCGAATTCGCGCTTAGGGCCGATGATTTCTATCTCTGCCACCCGGGCGATATCAGCTTATGCGAACGCAAGGTCGAGGCCGGCGAGGAGTTTCTCAACCGGCTTCCGAGCGAATATCTCTGGGATCACTTCCGCTTCTCGAGCCAGCCCATGTGCGTGCCCAAGGACGAAAAGTCGTTCCAGCAGCTGTGGGAGCTCTGCCGCGGCGAGGACATGCTGCTCTATTCATCGGACTGGCCCCACGCCACCTACGATCCGCCCAACTGGCTGTTCGACAACAACGTGGTGAGCGAAGAGGCGCGCAGGAAGATCCTCAGCGAAAACAGCAAGGCCTGGTTCCCGACACTGGCCTGATGGCGGGCAGCCCTTAATTGTCCTCGACGGCGCTGCGGCCGGCGAGGCGGCCGAACACGGCGTTGCGGGTCTGGCCGGTGAATGACGGGTAATTGTGGAAGAACAATCCGACGATATCGCCCGAAGCGTACAATCCCTTGATCGGCTCGTGCAGGGTGTTGAGGACCTGGGCGCGTGAATTCACCTTGACCCCACCGAAGGTGAAGGTGATGCCGCAGGCGACGGGAAAGGCCCGGTATGGCGGCTCGTCGATCTTCGCGGCCCAGTTCGACTTCGGAATTTCAAGCCCCCGGGTGCATTTGCCGTCGGGCTTAGTGGCATCGAAGGCAATGCCATCATCCACCGCGGCATTGAAGTCCTCGATTGTGCGGACGAAAACCTCTGCGGGAAGGCCGGCCTTGGCCGCCAGGGCTTCCAGGCTATCGGCTTCTTCGAAGCTTGCCTTGTGGTGGGGGTAACGGCGCAGGCGCTCGCCCTTCTGGTCGAAGATCTGATAGGCGATGGAGCCGGGCTCGGCGAGCACGGCGCGGCCGGTCTTGGCATAGGTGAAGGAGTGCTGGGCCTCGCCTTCATCGAAGAAGCGCAATCCCAAGCCATTGACGGTGATTCCGAACGGATAGTCATAGCGGCTTTGGGTGTTGCCGCGGCCGTCCTCATGCTGGGGGGCCTCGAAATCAGGCGCGTTGGCATCGATCGGCGACATATGTCCCGACTTCCACTGGCCGCCGGCCATGGCGCCGAGGCCGATCAGGTAGCGCAGCACTTCGCCGGTGTCATGCTTTGATCCCCGGACCTTGGCGAAGTCGGTGTTGCCGGCAAGATACCGGGCGCGCATTTCCGGGCTGGCCTGAAAGCCCCCGGCGCAGGCAATCACGGCACGGCCATGAAGATCATATTCGCCTTGCTCGGCACAGACATGGACGCCGTCTATGCGGTGCAGATTGCCGTGGATCGCGCTGACCGGGGACTCAAAACGGATTTCGATGCCGAGCCCTTCGGCGACCCCGCGCCATTGGGTGAGCTGGCCAAGCCCGCCGCCGGCGACATGGAGGACGATGCCGCGTTCGAAGTAACGCCGGCCATCGACCAAGGCGTGCTCCTTGACCGGCTCAAACTTGATGCCGACATCGGCCATCCAGTGAACCGCGGCGTTGGATTCATCGACCAGGGTGGCGGCCAGGTCCTGGTCCATGCGCCCCTGGGTCATGCGCTCCAGATCGGCCAGAAAATCCTCGCGGCTGTAGGGCACGATATTGAGGGATTGGAAATAGTCCTCGTCGATGTCGGGAACCAGCTCACGGATTTCCTCCGCCCCTTCATGGACAAAACGAAACCCGGTCCCGGAATAGCGCGCATTGCCGCCATATTCGGCTTCCGGCGCTTTTTCAAGCATGACAATACGGCCGGCGCCGGATTTCTTGGCCGAAACCGCCGCATCGAAGGCGGCGCTGCCGCCCCCGATGACGATGACATCACATTCTTCGTCCTGGGCCACGCTCAATCTCCCTTCACGCACTTTGGCTTGCTCTATGATTTGGCGCCGCGATCACACGGCGGCAAGGCGCCATCCATAATGATGCACGAACACCCGGCGGGGTGAACAATCCCCAGCCGGGCGCACATGTGGAAAGTTAGATCACCGGATCAGCTGGCCTACTTCTTTTTCTTCTTTTTGCGCTTTTTCTTACGCTTGG
>CBDUSV010000388.1:0-2599 GCA_965369885.1 uncultured bacterium | reverse complement strand
CGGCCGGGTGCTGACCGGGCTTGTGCGGCGCATCGACCGCTCGCTGAGCGGCGTCGCGGTCCAGGGGCCGGACGACGTCGAGGCCTTCCTCAAGGGCAGCTGACCGGACGCCGCCCTTTTATTCGCCGCCCTTTTATTCGTCGGTGATGTCGATCCAATTGCCGTCGGGATCGCCCATCTGGTACTTGCCGAGGGCGCACTTCGCCAGAAGTTCCTTGCGGGTGGTGGCTTCCGGGCTGCCACCCAAGGGTGTCGGCGCAAGGTAGGAATTCTTCTCGGCGATCCGGGTCACCTCTTTCTTGAACTCCTCCAGGTCCGGCACCCGGATGCCGATATGATCGGGGCCGGGGCGCTTGATCGACATGCCCTCGAACCCTTCGATACCCCATGGCATGAGCGACAGCGTCACCCGTCCGTCGGTCAGGTGAAAACCCTCCTTGTCGTCAGGCACATTGGTGGGCTGGAGTTCGAACACATCGGCATAGAACTGGGCGCAGAGCTCCGGGTTCATGGTGCGGATGGCGAAACGCCAGAACTGGCATTCCCCGTTTTTGCCCCAGCCTTCCTCATGCTGTTGGGCATAGACGTCCTTGAGATTCTCGCCGGTCTTCTCGGCCAGGTCGATGACGTTGCCGTCGGGATCGTTGCCGGAATAGGCGGCGAACGGGCGGTAGCTCGGCCGCTTCACCATTTTGGTGTTGGGGTGGGCCTTCTCCATGCGCTCCAGCACCGTATCCATGCTGTCGACCACCAGGCCGAAATGATCGAAGCCGCCGACATAGCCGTCACGGCGTGGCAGGATGTTCATGCCGACATAGCCGTCGCCGACCACCGCCGAGGCTTCGCCATCATTGCGGGCGTTGTTCTTGAACTTGAAAACCGAGCGGTAGAACTTCTCGAGCAACGGGTATTGGTGGCTGATCACAGCCATGTGGTTCAGTTGTGCGAACATCTTGCTTTCTCCTGGATTGACACTCTTAGCACCGCCTGGGCGCCGCCGGGATGGGGCCGCGGCTCACACCGCGGACCCCGATCCAGCCTTATGACTTCTTGCGCTTTTTCCGCTTCTTTTTGCTCTTACAGTTCTTGGCGTCGGTAATGCTCTTGCATTGGATCCGCTTGGTCTTCTTCATCGCCGCCTTGGCCAGGGCGATGATGTCCTTGGGCGTGTTGATGGTGGCGGACACGATCTTGGCGACCTCGGGCCCGGTCATGGGGAACAGATCGAACCTGGCCTTCTTCTGGTCCTTGACGAACCCGGGGTCCTTCAAGGTGGCGGCGAAGGCCTTGCGCAGCGCCGCGACCCGGGCCTTGGGCACCTTGGGCGGCGCCAGATAGGCCCGGCCCTGGGCCACCGACGACGTGAACAGCTTGAAAACCGCAAGCTGGTCGGGGGTGGTGGCAAGCTCGGTCAACAAGGGTACGTTCGGCAGACCCTTGGTTTTGTCGAAACCCACCTGGAACAGGAAATTGACCTTCTTCTCTTTGATCCAGTCGGGATGGCGCTGCTTCAGGCTGCCCAGGCTGACGGCGCCCCGGGCTTGGACCTCGCCGCGCTCCATGGCGAGATCGATGTTCGACGCCCGGCGGTAGCCGATGACGATCTTGAACTTGGTACCGAGAAGGTTGTTCATCAGGGTCGGGTAGATCACCGCAGCACCTCCGGCCCCGGTGCCGCCGGCAATGACTTCGCGCTTCTGGACATCGGCGATGGTCTTGACCCCGGCCGAGGCCATGACCACGCTCACCAGGTTGGTGATGCCGGTCGAGCCCAGCCAGTTGAATTTGCTGGCGTCATAACGCACCCCCCTGCCGCCGAGCGCCTGGTGCAGTGGAATGGGCTGGCCAACGGTGGCGATATAGCTGCCGTCCTTGGCGGCCTTGTTGTACATGAAGTTGGTGGCCCGGACATGCCCGGCGCCTGGCATGTTCTTGACGATGATGGTGGGGCTGCCGGCAAGATGTTTCGGCATATGGCGCGCCAGGGTCCGCGCGATCAGCGTGTAGTTGCCGCCGCCGGCACTGACGATCAGGGTCACGGTCCTGCCCTTGTAAAAGTCGGCGATGGGATCGGCCTGTACCGCCACGGATCCCATTACCGTCAAGGCAACCGTCATGGCCGCCCAACGTCCTAAATTCCTAACGAATTTCATGTCAGTCTCCCTTTTATTTTATGTGACGGCGTCTTGGACGCCGCCGGTCAAGTCTCAACCAGATCGATGTAAACCCCTTCGATGTCGGTCAGCTGGAAATCCCCCAGCGGACATGTCTTGAATAGATTGAGCCGGGCCTCGCCTTCTGTGCCGTGACCCAGGGCGCGCGGCCTGAGATGCGGGTTCTGGCCGATGATATCATCCATGTCGGCCTTCACGGCCTCGATGCTCTCGACCTTGATACCGATATGGTCGGGCCCGGTCCGCGCCGGGTCCATGTCGGCGTAATCAGAGAATTTCCAGGGGATGATCATCAATGTCATGCGGCCGTCGCTGAGGTAGAAATTTTCATCGTCCACCGCCTTGTTCTGCAGCTGCAATTCGAACACATCGGTGTAGAACTGGGCGCAGCGCTCGGCGTGGCGGGTGCGCATGGCGAAATGCGA
>CBDUSV010000387.1:0-2639 GCA_965369885.1 uncultured bacterium | reverse complement strand
TCGATGGGCGTCATTCCCAATGGTTTCGATATCAATATGTTCCGGCCCGATGCCGAGGCCCGCCGCGCCGTGCGCCAGGAGCTGGATATCCCCGGGGACGCGCCCCTTGTCGGCCTGATCGGGCGCCTTGACCCTCAGAAGGACCACGGGACATTCCTATCCGCCGTGCGCATCTTGCTTGGAAGTCATCCCCAAACCCATTTTCTTCTCGCCGGTGACGGGGTGGAGATGGCGAACCCGGACTTCGTAAAGCTGGCCGGCGGCAACGGCCTCATGTCCCAATGCCTGTTTCTTGGCCAGCGCCGCGACGTGCCAAGGCTGACCGCGGCCCTCGACATCGCGGTCTCGTCCTCGGCCTTTGGCGAAGGCTTCTCCAACACCGTCGGCGAGGCCATGGCCGCCGCGGTGCCGTGCGCCGTCACCGATGTGGGGGATTCGGCCGCCATCGTCGGCGACACCGGGCGCGTGGTCGCGCCCCGCGACGCCCAAGCCCTGGCCGGGGCCATCGCCGATCTCATCGCGCTTGGGCCCGAAGGCCGGGCCGGTTTGGGAGCCGCCGCGCGCCGGCGCATCGAGGACAATTTCGCCTTGCCCGTCATCGCCGAGCGCTATCTGGCGTACTGGCGCCAGGCGCTTGGTGGGCCATAGGTCGTTGACACCGGTGCATTCATCGGCGCGTGAGACAGTCTACGCCAGCCTTGCCTTCGATTTTTCATCCCCTAATGCTAGTGTGTCGGCCGCGACCAATTGCGGCATGAAAGCGAAGGCATGAAAAAAGCCCTGATCACCGGCATCACCGGCCAAGACGGCGCCTATCTGGCGGAATTCCTGCTGGAGAAGGACTACGAGGTCCACGGCATCATCCGCCGCGCCAGCACCTTCAACACCGACCGCATCGACCGGCTCTATCTTGATCCCCATGACCCCGGAGCACGGCTGTTCCTGCATTATGGTGATCTTGCCGACGGCACTGGGCTCCGGCGTATCATCAACGCGGTCGGCCCCGACGAGGTCTACAATCTCGGCGCCCAGTCCCATGTCCGGGTCTCCTTCGACCAGCCCGAATACACCGCCGACATCGATTTCACCGGCACCCTTCGGCTGTTGGAGGCCTTGCGCGACTATATCGACCATGCCGGCCGGGCGGTGCGCATCTATCAGGCGGGTTCGTCGGAGATGTTCGGCGCCACCCCGCCGCCGCAATCCGAGACCACGCCGTTCTATCCCCGCAGTCCCTATGGTGTCGCCAAGGCCGCGGCCCACTGGATCGGGGTCAATTACCGTGAGGCCTATGGCATGTTCATTGCCAACGGCATCCTGTTCAATCACGAATCGCCCCTGCGTGGGGAGACCTTCGTCACCCGCAAGATCACCCGGGCGGCGGGGCGCATCAAGCTTGGGCTTCAGGAGAAATTGTATTTGGGCAATCTCGAGGCCAAGCGTGACTGGGGCTTCGCCGGCGATTTTGTCGAGGCCATGTGGCTGATGCTGCAGCAAGACGATGCCGACAACTATGTCATCGCCACCGGTGAAAGCCGCTCGGTGAAGGAGTTTCTCACCGCCGCTTTCGGCTGCTTGGATCTCGACTGGAACGACCATGTGGAAATCGATGCCCGCTACTTCCGCCCCACCGAGGTCGATTCTCTGGAAGGCGACGCCTCCAAGGCCCAGGGCCGGTTGGGCTGGCAGCCCAAGGTCTCGTTCGATGAATTGGTGCGGATGATGGCCGACCATGATCTGGAGCTCGCCCGCCAGGAGCAGACCCTGAAAGACGCCGGCCACGACATCGCACTCCGCGGCCTCAGGGGATAGCCATGGACGCATCATCCCGGGTCTTCCTTGCCGGCCATGGCGGTCTTGTCGGGTCCGCCATTGCCAGGAAGCTCACCACCGCGGGCTATGAAAATGTGCTGACCCGGACGAGGGGCGAGCTCGACCTCACCGAGCAGGCCGCGGTGCGGGAATTCTTCGCCGAGGCCAAGCCGGAATATGTCTTCCTTGCCGCGGCCAGGGTCGGCGGCATCCTCGCCAATGACAGCTACCGGGCCGATTTCATCCGCGAGAATTTGTTGATCGAGACCAACGTGATCGACGCCGCCTACCGGCAAGGGGCCGCGAAGCTATTGTTCCTGGGCTCGTCGTGCATCTATCCCAAATTCGCCGACCAGCCGATTGCCGAAGCGAGCCTCTTGACCGGCGCGCTCGAGCCCACCAACGAAGCCTATGCCATCGCCAAGATCGCCGGCATCACCATGTGCCAGTCCTATGCCCGCCAATATGGTTTCAACGCGATCTCGCTGATGCCCACCAACCTTTACGGCCCCGGGGACAATTTCGATCTCGAGACCTCCCATGTGTTGCCGGCGCTGATCCGGAAGTTCCATGAGGCCAAGCTTGAAGGCGCGCCCGAGGTTGTGGTCTGGGGCACCGGCACGCCCCGGCGCGAGCTGCTCCATGTCGATGATCTGGCCGATGCCTGCCTGTTCCTGATGGAGACCTATGAGTCTCCCGAGATCATCAATGTCGGCACCGGCGCGGATATCACCATCGCCACCCTCGCCGGCCTGATCGGTGATATCGTGGGCTTTGAGGGCTCTGTTCGCTTCGATGACACCAAGTCCGACGGCACGCCCCAGAAG
>CBDUSV010000386.1:0-2643 GCA_965369885.1 uncultured bacterium | reverse complement strand
GGGGCAAGCCAACATAAGATCAATCATGTTCGGGAGAGCATCATGAAGACTTCACGCATCCTTATCCTTAGCGCCATGGCCGGGGCCTTTGCCCTGGGGTCCATGGCCGGGCCGGCCCAGGCCAAGACGGTGGCGGAATTCTACAAGGGCAAGCGCATCCAGATGATCATCGGGCTCAGTTCCGGCGGCGGTTATGACCGCTATGCGCGCCTCCTCGCCCGTCACATGGGGCGCCACATTCCCGGCAATCCCCGCTTCGTCGCCAAGAACATGCCCGGCGGCGGCAGCCTGGTGGCGACCAACTTCCTCTATAACGCCGCGGCCCAGGACGGCACATATATCGGCGCGGTCCAGCGCGGCGTGCCGGTCGAGCCCCTGACCAAGGGCAAGGATTCCAAGGCCCTGTTCGATCCCTTGAAGATCAAATGGATCGGCAGCGCCAACGAGGAAACCTCCATCGCCATCGCCTGGCACAACACCGGCATCAAGAGCTACAAGGACCTTTTCACCAAGCAGCTGATCGTCGGCGGCACCGGGGTCACCACCGATTCCGTGGTCACGGCGCATGTCATGAACAACTTGCTCGGCATGAAGTACAAGGTCATCGCCGGCTATCCCGGCGGCAGCGAGATGGACCTGGCCATGGAACGCGGCGAGACCGGCGGCCGCGCCACCTTCTCGTGGTCTTCCTTCAAGGTCCGGCGCATGAAGTGGGTCGAGCAGAAGAAGGTCGTCATCCTCTACCAGATGGGCCTGACCAAGAACAACGAGGGGCTCCTGAAGGACGTGCCGCTGGCGCTCGACTTCGCCAAGGATAAGCGCACGCTGGAGGTTCTCAAGCTCAAATTCGGCGTCGGCGTGTTCGGCCGGCCCTATATGGTCGGACCCAAGGTTCCCGATGACCGCTTCCAGGCGTTGCGCAAGGCCTTCGATCAAACCGTGAAGGACAAGAAATTCCTCGCCGAGGCCAAGAAGTCACGCCTTGACGTCAATCCGGCGAACGGCGCCAAGGTCGCCAAGGTCATCGCCGACATGTACGCCTCACCGCCCGAGGTCCAGGCCGCCCTGGTCAAGGCGTCCCTGCCGGCGGCCAAGGTCGAGATCGTCAAGATCCCGATCACCGTCCGCAAGGGCGTCATCAGCAAGGTCCGCAGGAAAGGCGGCCGCATCACCTACAAGGCGGGCAAGAAGAAGGCCAAGCTTCGGGTTTCGGGGCGGCGCACCAAGATCACCATCGCCGGCAAGAAGGCCAAGCGCACGGCGCTGAAGGTCGGCATGAGCTGCACCTTCACCCACAAAGCATCGAGTGCGAAAAAGATCGACTGCTAACAAGCTTAGCCCCACCAACGATAAAGCCCCCGGCTAAAGCCAAAGCCGGGGGCTTTTTGTATCCGCGGTGGCGCCGATGGCTCAGTTCATGTGGAGGAGCCGCATGGCGGTGCCGCTGAAGATGTCGTCGCGCTCGGCGTCTGTCAGCCCCTCGACCCGGTTGACCAGGCCCACCGGATCGCTCTCGCCCATGTCGTAGGGCCGGTCGGTGCCCAGCGTCATGTGGTCGGCGCCGACGAAGTCGACCAGATAGCGGATCTGTTCGGGGCGGAACACCACGGTGTCGAGATACAGGTTGGGCACGAAGGCGCTGGGCGGCAAGTCGGTGTGTTCCCGGCATTCGGTGCGCTCGCGCCAGGAGTGATCGAAGCGGCCGACATAGAACGGCAGGAAGCCGCCGCCATGGGAGCCGAAGATCTTGAGCTTGGGATGGCGCGCCATGACGCCGCCCTGGATCAGGTGGGACAGCGCCAGGGTGGTTTCCAGCGGGTTGCCCACCACGTTGGACATGTAATAGTCGCCCAGGCGCTGGGGATGGGTGAAGCCCTGGGGGTGGACATAGATCAGGGTGTCGTGCTTCTCGGCGGCATCCCAGAACGGCTCGAGCGAAGGGTCGTCGAGCTCCATGCCGGCGATCTCGGTGGGGAAGCGGATGCCGCGGAGATTGAGCTCGTTGAGGGCGCGATCCATCTCCTTGATGGCAAGATCGACATGCTGTAGCGGTGCCACGCCCAAGGACACGAAACGGTCGGGTTGTTTTTTGACCCATTCGGCGACCCGGTCGTTGATGCCCTGGGCAACGGAAAGCGACAACTCGGGGTCCGCCTCATAGAAGCCACGGGGCGGCGCCGGGGTCAGGGCCGAGATATCGACCCCCATGCGGTCCATGTCCTCGATCCTTTTGTCGGCATAGGACAGGATGGCCTCGCGCTCATTCAGCTCCTTCGAGATGCCGGGACCGGATTGCACCTTGGCCTCGGCGCCGGTCTTGCCGCTTTCGGCAGCAGCTTGCATCTGGGCCCGGGCCTCCAGGTCCACGACATGGGCATGTAGATCGATAACGGTTGCCATTGGGCTTCTCCCCTTCTTTATCAGTGACTTATTCGTGTCTGTCCCGGCGCCAATGGTCGCGGCTCGGACCCGCTCTGTCAACCACGGCTTTACCCACCCCGGGCACGGTCGATCACCGCTTGGCAGTCGTCGGGCATCTCATCGCCGCGCCAGGCGACGTGGCCGTCGGGGCGCACCAGGACCAAGGACGTGGCATAGAGATCGATGATGTCCGGGACGGGCTAGGGCAGCGAATCGGGGGGC
>CBDUSV010000385.1:0-2654 GCA_965369885.1 uncultured bacterium | reverse complement strand
TGGCCCTTGCCGGCCGCCACCGCCTTGTTGTAGAACGCCGCCCCGGTGGCGGTGAACTGGAAGCCGAGGCCGTGGTAATTGAGAAAGCAGGTGACTTGATCGGCATTTTCCCGGCCCACCGCCTTGCCCGCCACCACATCGGCCAGGGTCGGCGCTTCCAGGATCCTGTCGAAGCCCGGGGCGGCGACGATCTCCTTGCCGAGATCGGGGATGGTGAGGCCGTCGGGCGCGTGGATGTGGCCGTCGCCCATATTGCCGGGATCGTGGATGGCGATGATGTCGGCGTTTTGGATCGCCGTGGTCTCGAACTCGCCGTCGCGGATGGTGGCGAGATGCATGCCGGGCTCGACCCAGTCGGCGAAGAACACGTTGTTCATGGAGTTGGTGGCGGTGACCACCACATCGGCGCCGGCGACCGCGTCTTCCGGGGTGTCGGTGGCCACCACCTCGACGCCGGTGCGCTCGCTCATCTCGGTGGCGAAACGTTTCCGGTTGGCCTCGGTCGGGCTGAAGCAGTTGACCCGCTTGATCGGGCGCACCGCGCACGCGGCCTGGAGATGGGCGCCGGCCTGCCAGCCCGAACCCAACAGGCCGAGAACTTCCGCGTCGGCGCGCGCCATGTGCTTGATCGAAAGCCCGGTGGAGCCGGCCACCCGCATGCGCTGGATGGCGCCGTCGGGGAAGATCGCCAGCGGCTCGCCGGTCGCCGATGAGAACAACAGCACCAAGCCGATCCAGCGGTCGCCGGGGGCCAACGGCACCTTGACCCGGCGGCGCTTGTTGCCTTCCTGGGGCCAGGTGATGATGTCGGAATTGATCCGCACGGTGCCGACCCCAAGGTCGGGCACCACGCCCGAGGCCATTTTCAGCCAATAGCGCGCATCAGTGTCATAGGGGGTTTCGCTGACCACATCGGCGCGGGCGCCGGCGATGGCGCGGCCGTCGGCGATATTGGCGTAGGCGGGCTCCAGCGCCGCCATCACGTCTTCCATGGTGAGGAGGCCGTCCACGTCCTCGTTGGATAGAATGAGCGTCATGGCTTCGCCTTTGCGGTTTAGGGCCTAGTTGATTTCGGTTGGAGCCACGGGCCCCCTGTGCCAGAACTTGTTATACGATAATAATTATCAGGGAACCACACCATGGCCGGTGATCCGCATCTGAAATCAATGGCGTTTCCGTTCATCCGCGTCGCGCCCAGGCCGTCCAAGCCGCGCATCCAGGGCCTCACCATCGTCGCCGACCGCGGCCTTGGGATGAACCGGATCGACGATCTGGTGGCCTCGGCGGGCGACCATATCGATTATTTCAAGATCGCCATCGGCGCCTGGCGCCTGCAGAAAGAGGCCTTCCTCAAGACCAAGATCGCGGCCCTGAAAAAGGCCAGGATCAAGACCTTCGTGGCCGGCGACGCCACCGAGGCGGCGTTCTGCCAAGGGGTGTCGAAGCAATTCTACACCGCGGTCAAGAAGCTCGGCGCCGATGCGGTCGAAGTGTCCTCGGCCCAGGTCACCATGTCGCTGGACGACAAATGCGCCCTGATCAAGATGGCCAAGGGCGCGGGCCTCGAAGTGGTGGCGGAGGCCGGCCAGAAGGGCCATGAGGACTGGACCCGCAGCCTGCCCTACATCATCTCCCAGATCGAGGCCTACCAGAAGGCCGGCGCCTGGAAGGTGCTGGTCCAGGGCGAGGGCATCTCCGAAGGGGTTGCCGAGCGCAAGGAGGACCTGCTTCTCAACATCGCGGCCAGGTTCGACATCTCCGGTCTGATCTTCCAGGCCAAGGACGCCGCCACCCAGGAATGGTTCGTCTCCACCCTCGGCAATGGGGTCAATCTGGATGTGGACGACCACCAGGTGCTGGATGTGGAGTTGATGCGCCGCGGCATCCGCAAGCGCGGCGTCTTCGGCTTGCTGGGGAGTTTATGATTCCGCCTAAGGGCTGGACAACCGCGCCCGGAACCAGTTGACCAGGCCACCGGTTAAGAAAATCTCCACCTGGCGCGCCGACATGTTGTGATGGGCGGGGATTTCGGTTTCCTGGCCCCCCTGGCCCTTGATCGTCACCGTCATGTCCCGGCCCGCGGCGACGCCCTGGTGGATGGCGGCAACCCCAAGCATATCCCCCGCCGCGATCTTGTCGCAATCGGCCGGGTCGTCGAAACACAGCGGCAGGATGCCGGCATTGACCAGATTCTGTTCGTGGATGCGGGCGAAGCTCTTCACCAGCACCAGCCTCAGGCCCAGCCATTGGGGGGCGAGGGCGGCATGTTCCCGCGATGAGCCCTGGCCATAGTTCTCACCCCCGACCAGGGCGTGGCCGCCGGTCTCCTTGGTCTCCTTGGCGCGGGCGACGTAGGTGTCGTCGATGCGGCGGAAGGAGAACTCGGCGATGGCCTGGACGTTGGCCCGGTATGGCATGACCTCGGCGCCGGCCGGGTTGATGGTGTCGGTGGAGACATTGTCGCCCATCTTGAGAAGCACCCCCACCTCGATGGCGTCGGCAAGCGCGGTGATCGGGGGCAGGGCCGCGATATTGGGGCCGTGGGAAATCTCGATCTTGATCGCGTCCTCAGGTGGTGGCGGCGGAAGCAGTAGGCCTGCAACCTCGACGCCGGTCTCGGGCACGTCGACGCTCGGGTAGTCCATGGCGAGATC
>CBDUSV010000384.1:0-2670 GCA_965369885.1 uncultured bacterium | reverse complement strand
CGCCGCCACCCGATCGACCACCTGGTCCGCCCGGGCCCCATCGAGGCCGGCGTAATCGGCGCATTCGCGGAACTTGCCCGCGACCTCGTCATAGCTCATGGGATTGGCCGGGCTGCCCTTGCCGAAATCGGCCCGGCCTTCGATCATGCGGCCGTCCTTGAGGCGGATCTCGATGATCGTCGTCATCTTGTCGTAGCCCGCCGCCTCGGCCTCGTCATGGACGCCGAAATCGACCTTAGAGATCATGTCTTGGACGTCTGGCCGGTTGACCACCTCGTCGGTGAACTCGCTTAGCCCGCCGCGGTGTCCGAGCAACAGGATCGCCATGCAGAATTCCATGGAGAACTTGGCCTGAAGTTCGTTGCTGGGGCGATGGTGGATCAGGGCGTTGGGCATGTTGTGGTTGGTGCCGACGCTGACGCCGGCGACATCTTCGGCCTTGATGGCGTGTTGGTCGATCAGTTCGCGCATTTTCGTCATGCCGGGATGGGTGAGCGAACCCGACGGGTGTGGCTTGATCGAGATGCCCGGGTCAAGGAAGGTCCAGGGCTTGCCCAGCTTGCCGCGAATCGCGCCGTCGTCAAAGCCGCCGCCGGCGGCGCGGAAGAAGCCGCGCGGGGCTTCCAGGATATGATCGGTGGCGCTGAGGCCGCGGGCGGCGAAGTCGGCGGCAATGAGGCCGCTTTCCGACGCACGCCCGGCATGGAACGGCTTGGTCATGGTGCCGAAATTCTCGCGCAGCCCGGCCGATTGGCTGCCGGCGATGGCCAGTGCCCGGGCCGTGGTCTCGGCATCGAAGCCGAGAAGATTGGCCGCCGCCGACGCCGCAGCGAAGGTCCCGCAGGTGGCGGTGGAATGAAATCCTTCCTGGTAATGGCGCGGGTTGATGGCCTCGGAAATCTTGCATTCGACCTCGACGCCGACATGGTAGGCGGTCATGAAATCCCGCCCCGACGCGCCTTCACGCTCGGCGATGGCCAGCGCCGCCGGTAAACACGGTGCCGTCGGGTGGGTCAGAAGGCCATAGACCCGGTCCTTGGCGACGGCGAGCTGGGTGTCGTCATAGTCATCGGCGTGGATGGCGACGCCATTGGCGAAGGCGGCGAAGCGCGGCGCAGTGCGAAGCCCGGTGCCGATGACGCTGGCGCTCTGGTCGGTGCTGTGAAGGCCTTCGATATGGCCCCGGACGATGGCGCCCGAGGCCGCGGCCTCGCCGGCCAGCGCCAGGCCGAAGCCGTCGAGGATCGATTTCTTGCCGAGCCGGATGGCGTCCGGGTCGATGTCGCCATAGGCGGTGGAGACCACGAAATCCGCCACGTAAGCGGTGAGCGAAGGGCCCTGATCGTGACCGTTTTCCGCCATATATTTGCACTCCCGAACTGTTATTCTGTAACGCCTTCTGCGAGCCCGCCTTATGAGCCATGGCCGGGTGGAATGCAATAGACTCGGCAGCGCGCCTGATATAAGAGGTGCCGTTTCGCCTCCACGGGAAGATTCGAATTGGCCGACCCATTGCCCGATAGCATGACCGCCATCGAGATCACCGCCGACGGTGGCCCCGAAGTTCTTGAACTCGCCACCCGCCCGGTGCCGGCCCCGGCCAAAGGCGAGGTCCTGATCCAGGTCGCGGCGGCGGGCGTCAACCGGCCCGATGTGGTCCAGCGCCAGGGGCTTTATCCCGCGCCCAAGGGCGCCTCCGACATTCCCGGCCTCGAGATCGCCGGCACCATCGTCGGGCTTGGCGGCGATGCCGGCGGCTGGACCGAGGGCGACGTGGTGACGGCGCTGGTCTCGGGCGGCGGCTATGCGCAATATTGCACGGCACCGGCGCCCCAGTGCCTGGCCGTTCCCAAAGGGCTTTCCATGGTGGAGGCGGCGTCATTGCCCGAGACCTTCTTCACGGTGTGGAGCAATGTGTTCGACCGCGCCGGGCTCAAATCCGGTGAGCGTTTCCTCATCCATGGCGGCACCAGCGGCATCGGCACGACGGCGATCCAACTCGCCAAGGCGTTCGGCGCCGAGGTCTTCGCCACCGCCGGCAGCGATGAAAAATGCACCGCGTGTCTTGAACTCGGCGCCGATCACGCCATCAATTACCGGACCCAGGACTTCGTCGAGATCGTCAAGGACAAGACCGGCGGCAAGGGCGTCAATGTCATCTTGGACATGGTCGGTGGTGATTACATCGCCCGCAATCTGCGTGCGGTTGGCGTCGAAGGGCGCATCGTCAACATCGCCTATCTCAAGGGCTCAAAGGTCGAGATCAACCTGATTGCGGTGATGTTAAAGCGTCTGACCCTGACCGGGTCGACGCTGCGCGCCCGCGAAGTCGCCTTCAAGGCCGCCATCGCCGAAAACCTCAGACAAAAGGTCTGGCCCCTGATCGAGGCGGGCAGCATCAAGCCGGTGATCGCCGCCACATTCCCCTTGGCCGAGGCCGCCGACGCCCACCGCCTGATGGAATCGAGCGCTCATATCGGCAAAATCGTGCTGGAAGCGTGATCCGGAGCAGGAGCCCGCATGGCAAGACTGCTTGAACATGATGCGCTGGCGTTGTTCGCCAAGGGTGGCATCCCGGTGCCCCAATACGCCGTCGCCACCACCGAGGCCGAGGCCGAACTAACCACCCGCGAGCTAGGCGGCCGCGCCGTCATCAAGGCCCTGATCCCC
>CBDUSV010000383.1:0-2702 GCA_965369885.1 uncultured bacterium | reverse complement strand
GAGCTCGGCCGCCCCGTAGGCGCCCCCAAGGTTGATCAGCCAAAGATGGGCCCGGTTGCCGACACCAACCCGGCCTCCGGCCCAGGGCGAACCCTTCTTGACCAGATCCTTCCAGGTCTTGGGCAGGTCCGCCTTCTTGACCTTGTTGGTGTTGTAAGCCATGCACCAGTTGGCGGTCTGATAGGCCGCCCAGAATCCGTTCTTGGAGCGCATGTTCTTGGGGATATTGTTGAACGACGGCAGGCCCGAGATGTTCTCCATCGCCTTGGCGTTCTGGTAGCTCTTCATCGACGAGCCGAAGGCGCCGACGATATCGGCGATATAGCGTCCGCCCTTGAAGGCGGCCAGCGGCTTGACCGCGCGGCCGGCGCCGACGCCACGGGTGTATTCGATCTTGACGAACGGATACCGCGCACTGAACGACTTGTACATCTTGCGGAAATGCTTGGGCGAGAAGGTCAGGCGGAACTTCAGGGTTCCTTCCTTCTTGGCGCCCTTGATCCAGGCCTTGGGGACGTTCAATTCCTTGTCCAGCCCCTTCAACGCACTGAGACTGATATTCTTGGATTTGAGGACTTTTTTCGTCACCTCTGGCACCGATGCCGCCGACGCCGAGACGGCGAAGGCGACAAGGATTGCCATGGACGCAATCCAAATGCCGTGAAAACGTGATCTACGCGGTGAAGCTGTCATGAGTGGCCTCCTGTTTTTCTGAATGGCGCGGCTTGGTCTCCGCTTGGTGATATTGTCCTATTCCGTAACCTTTCTTGCAAGTGTCATACTTACCCCTAGGGCGCGACGTCGCCGGGCGTGAATGCGGATTGGGCGGCCCCCAGTTCCTCAACCGGCCCCTTGGCGATGCCCCAATGGTCGATGCGGCCCGGCGGCCAGGTCCAGTCCTCGGGCTTGCCCACCGGGTAGCTGTCGTCGACCTGCATGATATCGGTGGTGTATTCGACGGTGCTGCCCGAGGGCTCGATGAAGTAGGAGAACACGTTGTTGCCCGGACCATGGCGGCCGACGCCCCAGGCCATGTCGATGCCTGCTTCCCTCAGGCGCCCGGCGCCGCGCATCACCCCGTCGATGGACGGCATCTCATAGGCGATGTGGTGGAGCGCCGATTGGTCGGAATGGACCAGGGCGATGGAGTGATGGTCGGCGTTGCAGCGCATGAAGGTCATGCGCCCGGTCACGTCTGAGACCTTGAACCCCAGCACCCCGGCAAAGAACTCGGACGCCTTCGCCACATCGGTGCAGTTCAGCACCACATGGCTGATCTTGCGGGGCCGGTCGCACTCGTCGGCGGTGTCATCATGGCGGGCGATGCCGGCGGCAATGCGCATGAAACGGCCCTCGGTATCTTGGAACAAAAAGCCATAGCCGCCGCCGGGCTGGGACAGCGCCGCGGGATCGGCGGCAACGGATTGGCCCGCCTCCTTGACCTGGGCCCATAGGGCATCGACCGCGGCCTCGTCGGGCGCCTCGAAATTGACGCAGACCAGCTGGCGCTCTTCGCGTTGATGGAGCACGAGGACATGATGGGCCGCCCCGGTGGCGCGCAGATAACAGACGCCCTCCCGGGTGGCGACGGTCTGAAGCCCCCATAGATCATTGTAAAACGCCTCGGCGCGGCCGAGATCGGTCACCCCAAGCTCGGCGCCAATCAGCGCGCACACATTCGCATCCGCCATGGTGGTTCTCCCCTGCTATCTCATTGCCGCAAACATAGTATAATCGGGGCCTGATTGATAGAACGCCGCCCCCCGGGCAGGCAGGCGAAACAACGGCCAGGGAGAACGAAATGGCGTCTCAAATCGAACTCATCAGCTTCAAGACCTGCCCCTTTGTCCAGCGCGCCGTGATCACGGCGATCGAAAAACAGGCGCCTCACAAGATCACCTATATCGAGCGCAATCCCAAACCGGACTGGTTCCTCGAAATCTCACCCCATGGCAAGGTGCCGGTGGTTCGCGTCGGTGACGCGGTGCTGTTCGAATCGGCGCCGATCTGTGAATATATCGATGAAGCCTTTCCGCCCCAGTTGATGCCCGCCGAGGCGGTATCGCGCGCCTTCAACCGGGCCTGGATCCTTCATGCCACCACCTTGATGCTGGCGCTCGGCGGATATTTCTTCGCGTCCGAGGAAGAGGCGATGCTGGCCAAGGTCTCCCCGCTCACCGAGGCGCTGAAAAAGACCGAAGGGGCCTTGGAAGATAGCGGCCATGACGGCCCGTTCTTCAATGGCGAGGCCTTCTCGATCATCGATGCCTCTTTTGCCCCGGCGTTCCAGCGCTATGAGATCCTCGAGCGCTACCGCCCCCTCGGCATCCTGGCGGGCCTGCCGCGGACCACGGCCTGGTCGCAGGCGCTTCTGGCCCATCCCAGTGTCAAGAATTCGGTGGTTGGCGATTTCGAGCGCCTGTTCCGCGATTCACAGCGCGCCCGTGGCAGCTTCATCGCCGGCTTTTTCCCCGAAGAGGCGGAACAAGCGGCCCCCTAGCCGCCAATTAAAGATCGGTGCCGACCTCGATATTCTCCGGCTTGATATCGAGATTGGCGCCCCTGGCTTCCAACTCCAGCAATGCGCCGAAATCGCAATCCACATAGCCTTCGTCGATCAGAATCTGGACGATGTCGCGCACCATGGTGGTCACCGGCAGGGGCACGCCGAGATCCTCTCCGGCACTGAGGCCGAGATTGAG
>CBDUSV010000382.1:0-2714 GCA_965369885.1 uncultured bacterium | reverse complement strand
GGGCTCGGCCATGCGGTTCGACGACGGAATGATGAAGCCGAGCCGGGCCCGGGGCGGAATCTTTTGATGGGTCATGGTTTGAGCCTTTCCCTGATGTGTCCCAGAAATGCGCGCCTTTGCCCTTGGCGCGCGCGTGACGCAAGCCTAGCACCAAAGCCTGCCCACTCCAACTGGGGGCACCAACCGGCGCGCCCTTACGTCGAGGGCCCCTCACGTCTGGGAGTCGTCGCCCAGGGCCTCGCGGATGAGCTCGTCGGGGATGTCGTCGAACGACGCGTAGTTCATCGAATAGAGCCGGGAATAGAGCCCGCCCAACTCCATCAGCTCCCCATGGGTGCCGCGTTCGATGATGCGGCCGTCCTGCAGCACCAAGATGCGGTCGGCGCCCCGGATGGTGGCGAGCCGGTGGGCGATGACCATGCCGGTGCGGCCCTCGAGCAGCTTGGCCAGGGCCTTCTGGATCTGCATTTCGGTGTAGCTGTCGATGTTGGCGGTGGCCTCGTCCAACACCAGGATCTTGCGGTCGGCGACGATGGCGCGGGCGAAGGAGATGAGCTGGCGCTGGCCGATGGACAGATTGCCGCCGCGCTGTTCCAACACGGTGTCGTAGCCGTCGGGCAGGGCCATGATGAAGCCGTGGGCGCCGACCACCCGCGCCGCCGCTTCGACCTCTTCGGGGCCGGCGTCGTCCTTGCAATATTTGATGTTGCTGTAGACCGTGCCGGAGAACAGGAAGGGCTCCTGGAGGACCATGGAGACCTGGCTGCCGAGGGAATCCTGGGTGACGTCGCGCACGTCATGGCCGCCGACCAGCACCTGGCCCTGCCACACGTCGTAGAACCGGTGGGTCAGCGCGGTGATCGAGGTCTTGCCCGACCCGGTGGGGCCGACCAGGGCGATGGTCTCGCCGGGATTGACCCGGAAATTGATGTCGTTCAGAACCGGTAAGCCCGGCAGATAGCCGAAGGTGACGTCCTTGAATTCGATGGCGCCGTCAATCTCGGTGAGCTCAACCGCGCCGGGCTTGTCGCGGACCTCGACCGGCACGTCCAACACCTCGAAGATGCGCTGGCCCGACACCATGGCGCGCTGCATCATGGTGTGCTGCAGGGTCAAAGAGCGGATGGGATCGAAGAAGCGCTGGACATAGAAGATGAACGCCACCATGACGCCGAGATCCAGGGTGTCGCGCAGCACCATATTGCCGCCGACGATGATGACGATGGCCATGGCGCCGCCGGTCAGCGTGTCCACCGTCGGCACCATGATCTGGGCGAGCTTGGCCGCCTTGAGATGGGCGTCGAGGTTGTCCTGGGCCTTCTCCTCGAACATCTCGAAATTGACCTGCTCGCGGTTCATCTCCTGCACCGTGCGCACCCCATTGACGTTTTCGGCCAGCGCGCCATTGACCATGGAAGACGCCTGGCGCGCCGCCATGAAGGCGCGGCGCGCATAGGGCATCCAGATGATGCGGACGATGAACAGCACCGGCACCACCGAAAGCGTCAGGAGGCCGAGCTGCCAATCAAGGCTGAGCAGCACCACGACGATGCCAACCAGCAACAACAGATCGCCCATCGCCGAGATGGTGGATTCGAGGAATTCCTGCAGGGCATCCACATCGCCCTGGAGCCGGGACATCAGGCGGCCGACCTCGGTCTTGTCCATGAAGGACAGGGACACCCGCTGGAGGTGTTCATACATGGCGGTGCGCATGTCGAACAGCACGCGCTCGGCGGTGCGCCCGACAATGGCAAGCTGGGTTAAATTGGCCACCGCGTTCAGGGAGATGAAGCCAAAGAAGGCGAGGACGGCGAGATCGAGAAACCCCCGGTCGGTGGCGCCGGGCACCAGGGCATTGTCAATGACGTAGCGGATGATCAGCGGGATGGTGAGCTGGGTCAGGGTGAACACCACGACGGCGCCCATCGCCATCCAGAGACGCTTTTTATACGGCGTGACGAAGCCCATGAAGCGGCGGATGATACCACCGTCATAGGCGGCGCCGAAAATCTGCTCGTCCCGGTCGCCGTGAAGGCCGCCATGGACCTGGCCGGTATCCGCCGGGGACGCGGTCATGACGGCACCGGGCCCAATTCCCCGTCCCCTATACTTTCATCCCCGCCCAAGCCGGGCTCTGGCGGGACGTCCGCCGGATTGATCTGCAGATTGTACAGCGCCGCGTAGCGCCCGCCGGCGGCGACCAGGTCTTTATGGCTGCCGCGTTCGATGATGCGCCCGGCATCGATGAACAGGATCTCGTCCGCATGCATCAAGGAGCTCAACCGGTGGGAGATGATGATGGTGGCCCGGTTCGCCGTCACCTCGGAAAGGGCGACGCGGATGCGCTGTTCGGTGGCGGCGTCGATGGCGGCGGTGGAATCGTCGAACACCATGACGCCCGGGGTCGGCAGGATGGAGCGCGCAATGGACAGCCGTTGGCGCTGGCCGCCCGAGAGCGAGACCCCGCGCTCGCCCACCAGGGTCTCATAGCCCATGGGCAGCCCGGCGACGTAACTGTGAAGCTGGGCCGATTCGGTGGCGGCGGAGATGCGGTCGCTGTCGGCCCAGGGATCGCCATAGGCGACGTTGCGTTCGATCGGGGCGGTGAACATGAAGGTGTCCTGCTGGACGATGCCGACGGCGCGGCGCAGGGATTCCAGGGTGACGTCGCGGATGTCCTGGCCGTCGATGGTGATGCGCCCGCCGGTGAC
>CBDUSV010000381.1:0-2717 GCA_965369885.1 uncultured bacterium | reverse complement strand
CCTGCTGGCGCTCATCGGGTATCTGAGTAAGGGTAAATGGCGGACCGATCCCTTTGAGCATTGGCTGGTTATCTCACTGATCGTCGCGGTGGTGAGCCAAGCCGTCTTCATGTCCTTTTCGGGACAAGTGTTTGACTTGGAGTTCGACCTCGCACACTTGCTGAAAAAGGTGAGTTACATCTGTGTGTTGATCGGTCTATTCCTCAGCATGTACTCGATCTTTCAACGTGCGGAGGAGAGCAAAGCGAGCCTCGCCAAGGTCAATCTCCACCTGCAAGCAGACATCGCCGATCGCAAAGAAGTCGAAAAACAATTGCGGGAGAGCAAATCCCTACTTCAGGCCATTTTGGATTACTCTCCCACCAAAATTCATATCAAGGATACCCATGGGCGTTATGTCCTGATCAATAGGGTATCCGAGATGCTCTTCGGCGTGACCAATGAAAAAGCCAGGGGCAAGACGTCCCAGGAAATTTTTCCTCAGACAATTGCGAATGCATTTTCGCGCCACGATCAGTCGGTCATGGAAACCGGACAGACGGTCGAACATGAAGAGGAGTGGTTCGTCGAAGATAACCCACACACCTTCCTCACGGCCAAGTTCCCTATTCTTGACACAGTTGGAAACATCATCGGCACTGGCGCGATCGGAACCGACATCACCGAGCGCAAACGGATGGAAGAAGCCATGCGCGTTGCCAAGGACCAGGCCGAATTCGCCAACCGCTCCAAGTCCGAGTTCCTCTCCAATATGAGCCACGAACTGCGCACGCCCTTGAATGCGATCATCGGCTTCTCCGAAATGATGATGCAGGGCAGTTTAGGCCCCATCGGTAACGACCAATATGCGGGATATATCGAGGACATCAACGCATCGGGCCAGCACCTCTTGGGCCTGATCAGCGACATCCTAGATCTGTCGAAAATCGAGGCCGGCAAAGTAGACTTGAATGAAGAGGAGTTCGAACCGGCAGAGGTTATCCAATCATGTTTGGACATGGTCAAGGGCCAGGCCAGAAGTCAGGGGCTCCAGTTGGAGATGGAAATCCCCGATCAGATGTCCTTGCTGCACGCGGATCAGCGCATGTTCAAGCAGATCCTCCTCAACCTGCTCTCCAACGCGGTCAAATTCACCCCCGAAGGCGGCATGATCACCGTCAAGGCATGGAGCGATCCCGGCAGCGGCCATGTTTTCCAGGTCATCGATACCGGTATCGGCGTCGCCCTTAATGACATCCCGAAAATTCTGCGTCCCTTTACCCAGATCGAGAGCGCCATGACCCGCAAACAACAGGGCACTGGCCTCGGCCTGCCATTGGTCAAAAACCTGATCGAACTGCAAGGCGGTTATTTGGATTTCCAGAGCGAGGTCGGGGTCGGCAGCACCGTCACCGTGCGTTTCCCCAAGGAGCGCATCGTGTCTCTAAAGGGTGAAGCGACAAGTTCTCCGGCGGCGTAGATGCAACCAATCCTCATCCGATAAACATGGCGGCGAAATTGGGACTGGTTGGGGTGATCCCGGGCGCTTACCCTGGCCCCACCGCCCCTTCCCCTTCGGAGCCCGCCATGGCCGACCCAGACACCGTCCGCGACCTCGCCCACTGGGTCCAGGCCCAGGACCCGGCCCAACTTCCTGCGGCGGCACGCCAACAGGCCAAGCTTCTGGTCCTGGATACCATCGGGTGCGCGCTGGCCGCCCTTGAAGAAGACGAGGTCCAAGACACCGTCGCCGCCGTCATGGCGCTTGGCGGGGCGGCGCACTGCACCATCATCGGCACCGGGCACAAGACCTCGGTGGGCGACGCGGTGCTGGCCAACGGCGCGCTGTTACGCTTTCTCGATCTCAATGATTTCGTCATGGACCCGGCGGGGGACGGTTCGACCGCCGGCGGCCATCCCAGCGACGACATCGCCGTCGCCCTGGCGGTGGGGGAATGGCGCCAAAGCTCCGGCGCCGACGTCATCCATGCCATCGTCATCGGCTATGAGGTCTATTGCCGCCTGAAGGCGTTGCTGACGCCGGAAGTGCCGTGGGACAGCACCACGGTCTCCGGCGTGGTGGCCCCGGTCATGGCGGGAATGCTGATGGGGCTGGATGGGGCGCGCCTGGCCCAGGCCATCGCCTTGGGCGCCGCCCGCGCCGCCACCCCGGCGATCGTGCGAAGCGGCAATATCTCGGCGGCCAAGTTCCTCGCCAACCCGCTGATCGCCCAGTCGGGAACCCAGGCGGCGATCCTGGCGGCGGGCGGGCTGACCGGACCCCTGGAGATCTTCAACCATGACCGCGGCCTCAGGCATATGTTCCAAGGTGGCGCCGGCTATAGCGCCCTGACCAAGCCGCTGGCCGACAATTGCGCCATCATGCATTCCGGCATCAAGGCCTATCCATGCCTCGCCACCGGCCAGACCACGGTCACCGCCGGCATCGAGATCCACGGAATCCTGAAGGGCGAGACCGACAACATCGAGAGCATCACCCTCACCATGGCCGACACCTCTTCCGTCCGCCGCCAGCAGGCCGACGAGGGCCGCACCTATCCCACGTCCAGGGAAGCGGCGGACCACAGCTTTCCGTTCCTTGCCGCGGTGGCGCTGATGGACGGGACACTCACGCCGCGCCAGTTCGACGATGAGCGCTGGGCCGAGCCCAAGACCAAGGCGCTGATGGCGCGGGTCACCATGGGCGTAGACGAAGTCTGGACCAAGCGCGTGCCCGA
>CBDUSV010000380.1:0-2719 GCA_965369885.1 uncultured bacterium | reverse complement strand
ATGTTTTATTAACCAATTTTCTTAAGCAAATATCAAATATACTTGTGAACACTGTGGTAATCCTGGTTTTAGACCGGGGAATATGATAGGTTGTGGCCGTTGCCGTTGAAGGGCGGCGGTCTGGGATAACGTAAGAAACATTTGTTTGGGGAGGATCGACAATGATTCACCAATTTCGCACAGCTTTGTTCGGCGCCACCGCGGCCGCGTTTCTGATTGCCGGTTTGGCCATGGCGCCGAGCCAGGCGCCGGGCCAGGGCGCCGCTTCCGAGACCCGGGTGTTCGTCCATGCCAACGGCAGCGCCCACAAGCGCGCCTTGATCGCCATCGCCGACAAAGGCATGCGCCACGAATTCTCCTCACCGGGCAACGATCTCAGCTTCTCCGCCACCCTGACAAGGGGCCAGGTCCGGGCCATGGAACGGCTCGGCGCCAGCATCGAGGCGGTGCCCCAGGTCCATCCCTTGAACCTGCCGCGCCAGTACGGCGCCCTCAGGCGCCGCGGCGCCCCCGCCGGCAAGCCCGGCGCGGTCTGCGGCAACGATATCTGCGAAGGCGGCGAGAAGAAATCCTGCCCCGCCGACTGCACCACCACCGAAGACCCGCCGCCACCTCCCGAGGACCGCGCCTGCGCGCCCCAGGACCAGCGCGAATATCAGACCCTGTTGTTGTCGGGCGTGGCGGCGGGCGCCAGCGCCGGCCAAGGCGTCAAGATTCTGGTCATCGACACCGGGGTCAACACCAGCCATCCCGATCTGGAGGTTTCCTGGTGCAGGAACACCACCACGTCGCGGATCAAGAACAACTGCAAGGACGATATCGGCCACGGCACCCACACGTCGGGCTCCGCCGCCGCCAATGGCGGCGCTGACGGGCTCGGCCTCTATGGCGCCGCGCCTGGCGCGGAGCTCGGTGTCGCCAAGATCTGCGGCAAGCAGCTTTGCTTCATGGACGATATGATCCGCGCCATCGAATACGGCAGCGCCAACTTCGGCCCGGACGTGATTTCGCTCAGCTTCGGCGGGCCCGACAGCACGACCTTCCACAACGCGGTCACCGCCGCGGTCGGTGCCGGCGCCCTGTTCGTGGCGTCGTCGGGCAATGACGGCCCGGCGGAAGGCTCCATCGCCTATCCGGCGGCCTACCCCGAGGTGATGGCGGTGGGGATCCTGGATGCCACCCGCATCGCCAACCGCATGTCGAGCCGGGGCAATGTCGCGTTCGCCGGTGGCGGCTTCGTCGTCGAATCCACCTCCAAGAGCGGCTGCTATGAGGTCATGTCCGGCACTTCGATGTCGGCGCCCTCGGTGGCCGGCTTCGCCGCCGCCCATTGGCAAGGCAGCCCGGCCGCGACCTGGACCTATCTCGTGAACACGCTGGCCGATGACGTGGACAATTCCGCCATCACCGAATATGCCGACGGCACCACCGCCGGCATGGACGTGGTCACCGGCCACGGTCTGCCGCGCACGATCGACGGCACCAATGGCGGCGCCGCCGCCTCGGTGACGGTGGGGACGCCAAGTGGTGGCGCCTACCCCATCGCGGTCACCGGCCCCGCCGACAGCGTTTACCGCATCGGTATCGGCTCGCCGGACGGCAGCTGGACCTATGGCGAGTTCACCACCGACGCCAATGGCGACGGCACATTGACCCTCAGCCCGTGGCCCGATGCGGGGGGCTGGATCGCGACCGTCGATTTCGGCGGTGACGGCACCTTCGACGCCGCCTACGACACCTTTACCCAGGACTGATATCAGCCGAGAATTCCCGGCACCCCGGCCCCGAACATGACCGGGCCGGGGGCGTGCGCGTCGGCGGCCAAGTTGCGCCCCAATTCATCTCAGCCTCCCCACTCGCCGCCAAATCGCCATAAGACAATAGAATCATTCCAGAAATAAAAATCCAAGTTTTATTAACCAAGATTTTAAACAAATCTAAAATATACTTGTGAACACTCCGGCGGTCTGGATTCGGGCCGGGGAATATGATAACTTGTAGCCGTCCCCGTTGGGAGGCGGCGGCCAGCTTTATTTGACATGAAGCAATTTCTTGCCGGGAGGATCGAAAATGATTCACCGTTTTCACCGAGGATCGTTCGGCACGGGCCGCTTGTAACCTCCGAGGCCAATTTGATTAAGACATAAGCCACTTCAACCCAGTTCACAGTTCCAGGATTTCAAAATGTTTGCCAAACCGAAACGCCATCTTGCTCTAGCCGCAGTGTTCACCCTCTCCATCCTGGTCGCCGGGACCTGGTGGCTTTCAAGCGAGCGGAATGCACCGGCGGATCAACAGCTGGCGGCGGGATCGGCGCCCGCCGGCATGGAGATGACCGGCTTCAGTGGGCCGGCGGCACCGGGCCCGATCAACCCATTTGCTGTCAATCTGGCGGACATCGCCCCTGGACAGTATGACCCCCACAACAAGTTGGACCGCTGGTTAAGTGGCAAAGTCGATTTCAGCAAACGCCATCGCCTGGTCAGCGCCGAAAGATTTAACGCCCTAAGGGCGGCATCACCACTGTTGCCGCCGTCGCTCGGCGTCCAAGTCGCCGATGATATCGTTGGACCGTCGGCCCCTTCACCTGACCCGAATGACACGGCGGCCGCATTCGACAGCATCGACTATAACGACTGTTGCGGTGGCGGCGGTAACGTCCCGCCGGACCCGGAAATGGCCGCCGGTCCGAACCACTTGATCGCGGTGGTCAATGTGG
>CBDUSV010000379.1:0-2725 GCA_965369885.1 uncultured bacterium | reverse complement strand
TTGAGCGGAACAAGAACACATAAGGAGTACCCCATGAAAATTCTACGCTTCAATGACGACCGCATCGGTGTTTTGAAGGATGGCGATGTGGTGGCCGATGTCAGCGACGTCATCAGCCACCGCATTGAGCGCGGCCCGCAACGGGTGATGGAGGAGCTGATCGGCAATTTCGCCACCTACCGTGGCGAGATCGAGGCGCTCACCGCCGCCGAGGGCGGCATCCCCTTGAGCGATGTCCAGCTTCTGGCGCCGGTGCCCAGGCCGTCGCGCTGCCTCGCCGCCTTCGTCAATTATCTCGACCGTCCCGACCGCACCAAGGAACTGCTGCCGCCCGAGTTCTTCCACAAGGCGCCGGAACTGGTCGGCCCTGGCGGCACCGTGACCCTGCCGGATATCGAATCCGTCGCCGTCCACCACGCCGAGGCCGAGCTTGCCTTCGTCATGGGCAGCCACGCCCACCATGTCGCCGAGGCCGACGCGATGGATTACATCTTCGGCTATGTGCCGTTCTTCGACGTCTCGGCCCGCGGCCTGACCCGGCGCAGCCAGTTCCTGCCCAAGGGCCAGGACAGCTTCGCGCCCTGCGGGCCGTGGATCACCACCGCCGACGAGATCCCCGATCCCCACGATCTTCAGGTCAAATCCTGGGTCGGTGGCGATGCGCGCCAGGACTACAACACCTCGGCCATGGCCCATTACATTCCGGCCCAGATCGCCTGGGTCTCCAAGTTCATCCAGCTTCAGCCCGGCGACGTCATCGCCACCGGCACCTATCACACCGGCCTCGGCCCGGTGAATCCGGGCGATGTGATCGAGATCGAGATCGAGGGGCTGGGCCGCACCAGCTTCAATGTCGCCGGCGACAGCCCGCGCAAGGACGTGGAATGGATCGCCGGCCGCAACGCACCGGTCAAGCCCGGCCTGTCGATCTCCGAAGTGCTGTAAACCGAATAATCTGAACCGAAATCAAGGAGTTAATCATGGATGTAGCACCGGACGGCGTCGTCGCCCATAACGTCAGACGCATCGGCCATATCGATATCCCCGGCGGCGGTCAGGTCGTGGTTCAGGGCGATCTCGCCTTCGTCGGCCATATGGACCCGCCCAACGGCACCTCGATCCTCGACATCTCGGACCCGACGGCGCCCCGGGTGATCTCGACCCTGGAGATGCCGCCGGGCAACCATTCCCACAAGGTCCGGGTCGCCGGCGACGTCATGGTCATCAACAACGAAAACCACCAACGCCATCTGATGGCCGCCGCCGCCCGCCTTCCGGCCGAGCGCGAACGCCTCGAAGCGGAGTTGGGCCACCCGCCGACCGACGCCGAACTGGCCGATGCGCTGAATTACAAGGCCGAAGACATGGCGGCGCTCAAGGAGGTCTCGGGCAAGACATATGACGCCGGCGGCATCCGCATCTACAACATCGCCGACCCGGCGAATCCGGTCGAGACCACCTTCTACAAGACCCACGGCAATGGGGTTCACCGCTTCGATTTCGACGGCCGCTACGCCTATCTCTCGACCCGCATGGAAGGCTACGTCAACAACATCGTCGTCATCGTCGATCTCGAGGACCCGGCCAATCCCAAGGAGGTCTCGCGCTGGTGGCTGCCGGGCCAATGGACCGCCGGCGGCGAGGAGCCCAATTGGGGCAAGCTGCGCTTCGAATGCCACCATCCGCTGCGCTATGGCGACCGGCTCTATGTCAGCTATCACGCCGCCGGCATGGTGATCCTCGATATCAGCGACATCACCAAGCCCACCATGATCTCGCACCACAACTACCACCCGCCGTTCCGCTCCTCGACCCACACCTATGCCCGCATGCCGTTCCCCTTGGGCGGCAAGGACGTCGCCGTGGTGGTGGACGAACAGCCGGGCCGCCCGCGCCCGGGCCATATCCCGGCCTTCATGTGGGTGTTCGACGTCACCGACGAGGCCGCGCCGACGCCGCTCTCGACCTTTTCCATGTGCGAAGAGGACACGCCCTACCGCCAGGGCGACCTACGCTACGGCGTCGCCCGCTTCGGCGCCCATCAGTGCGAGGAACGCATGCGCGACAGCCTGGTCTATCTCACCTGGTTCCGCGGCGGGCTGCGCATCGTCGATCTCGCCGACCCTTCCATTCCGGTGGAGGTCGGCTATTACATCCCGACGCCTGCCCCCGGCGCCTCCACGGTCCAGTCCAACGATCTGTTCGTCAACAAAGACGGCCTGATCTACCTAATGGACCGCTTCGTCGGCCTGGACATTTTGGAGTACACCGGACCGGCGGGGGTGAAGGGGTGATAGCCAGCTTTGATCAGAACTATGTTTAGTTTAACGACTTGATGGCACACGAATATGGACTGGAAAGAATTTTTCGAATCCATAGTGGGCCACTTGTCGTGGCCAGTCGTAATCTTGATTATTGTGTTCATCTTACGACAACATTTAGCTGCAATGTTGCCTAACCTGAAGTCATTGAAATATAAAGATTTACAACTCGAATTTGGGAAGCAACTAGCTGACGCTGAAAGAGAAGTTTCACCAGAACATCTTGTTTCTCAGCCAGTCACAGATGAGAAGGAGATGAACCGTTTACAAATGTTGGTTGAATTATCACCTAACGCTGCAGTCATGGGTGCTTGGATGCCTATTGAGGCCACACTTCTGGAAATTTCAAAAGAAAAGGATTTGATGGTTTTGAGAGCCCAGTCCCTACATCAATTGACGAGGAC
>CBDUSV010000378.1:0-2739 GCA_965369885.1 uncultured bacterium | reverse complement strand
TGAGGCAACCGAAGGTGACATGGCCCGAAGCCTCGGCCGGCAAAGCCGTCACCGGCGGCAGATCGTCGGGTGGCTCATACAGAAAATTGCTGGGAAGGTCGAAAATTTCCTCGGCGAACAGGCCACGCTCCTCAGGCGGGATCAGCATTGAATCACTAAAAACATAGTCCATCATCTTCAACCCGGTGCCGGTGGGATGACCCCAGGCGGTGATTTGAACCGGCGCCGGCCTTTCGGCGAAGGCGAGCAGGCGGTTTTCTTCGCTATGGCCGGACAGATCGACCAGGATGTCGATGCCGTCGCTTCGCACTTGTTCGGCCAGGGCCGCGTCGGTGAGACGTCTTGCATCCCGCCAATGGGCAACCCGGTCGCGAAACCGTTCGGTAATGTCATCGGCGGCCTTGACGCTGGAATAGCATGTGACCTCGAAGGCCTTGGGATCGTGGCCCCGCACCACGGGGCCAAAGGCCAGAGCGGCGGAATGGTCGTAGAAATCGGCCGAGACATAACCGATGCGCAAGGGCCGCGCCGGATCAGGGCTATTGCCATGGGGGCGGATGCGTGCCGCCAGCGGCGTGGCATGGCGTTCGGCCCAGCGCCGGCGTTCGCCCTGTTGGCTCTGCTGATCCTGGTCGGGATCAAAATCCATCAGGAAAATCAGATTGCTGTGAAGCTGTGGGTCTTTGGGGTGAAGGTCCATGGCGCGGCGGAATGCGGCCTCGGCGGCGGCAATATTGCCCTGAACCTTCAAGGCAATTCCCAGGTTGTTATGAGCCTCGGCATAGTCGGGCATAAGCGCGATTGCCAATTCGTAGTTGCCTATGGCATCGGTGATCCTGCCCACGGCCTTATGGATATTGCCGAGATTGTAATGGGCTTCGGCCATGTCGGGACTGAGTTCGATTGTTTTCAGCAGCGCTGCCTTGGCCTTGCCCAGATGCCCCTGCTCCACCAGCACACCGGCCAGGTTGTTGTAGGCATCGGCATAATCCGGTTTGAGTTGAATTGCGTGACCGATGAGACTTTCCGCTTTTTCCAATTCACCCCATTGGCAGGCAATAACGCCAAGGAAATGAAGCGCCGGGGCATTCTTCGGATCGGTTTCGAGAATGCGTTGGTACAGAGCCGCGGCCTGGTCCAAGCTGCCGGCATTAAGCAATGTCTGGGCTTGCTGCAAATCCCCGGCGGCCCCAGCTGCAACCGACGTTGATATCGATCCTTTGCCACCTGCCCTGGCGGCGGCTCGGCGCTGCTTCCGGTTCATAGTCGTTCCTTGCCCGGTCCTAGAGGCGATCAAGGCACCCGCAGACAAATGGCCTGTGCCCATTGAGTTCAGACGTACGGAACCAGTGTCTTTGCTTATGGTAATCAAAGGGTTAATCGCGGGGGAAAACTGCCGGATTGGCCAACTTTGTTGCGAATTAGAGCGCAGCCACGGCTTTGCCAAGGCCGTGAAGGTCCGCGACCTGCTTCAACATGTCCTGGAACTCATGGACGAAGCGCTCTTGATCACAAAGCGGCGAAGCCCGCATCGCCCCTCTCAGGTCATGGCGCCATGCCATCAGCTTGTCCCGTTCGCCGGCGAGAGACACCGCCTTTTCCACATAATCGGCGGGTGAAAAGGTGCAGAGTTCATCTAAACCGCACTGCATAAGAATGGAGTGGCCAACCCTTTGGTGGAAGGCTTCGCCGACCATGGTCACGGCCGGCACACCCATCCAGCATGCATCGAAGGTCGTGGTGCCGCCGGTCAGTGGGAAGGTGTCGAGGATAATATCGACTTCGTTATAGTAAGAAATATGCGGGGTGTCCCCGGCCAGATTGTCGGTAAACAACAGACAACCCGCGTCCACACCATTCCTGTTGAATTCCGCGGTTAAATTTTGGCGGAAATTCCGGGATTTGGCCTCGGGCCGCACCACGAGGAACCGTGACCCAGGCACCCGTTTCAGAACCTCGGACCACAGAGCGATCATCTTTGGCGTGAATTTGTATGGATTGCTGAGCGACCCGAAGGTAACCACGCCATTGCGGTCCATGGGCAGGTTTGGTGCAATCTTTTCCTCTTGGGTAGTATCGTAGCAAAGCCAGGCTCCCGGCAAAATGACCGGCTCTTCCACCAATGTATCTTCGTCGGCAGGCTTCACGAAACGGTCCATGACCACATAGTCGATAGCCTCAAGCCCGCAAGTGAAGGGAAACCCCATCCAGGACATCTGCACCGGCGCCGGCTTATAGGTCATGGCCGTGATCCGGCTTCCCTTGGTAAAGCCGTTGAGATCCATGAGGATATCGATGCCGTCGCCCTGAACAATGCCGGCGATCTCGCGCTCCGTCCTATCGGATATGAAAGTGAATTTATCGGCCAGTTCCATGAACTGGGCCTGGATTGGGTCATCGGGCGCCTGGAAAGCGGTGTAACAGAAAAACGCATAACGCTCACGGTCGTAGCCCCGCATCAGGGGCATGAGAAACTTCGAGACGGAATGGCTGTACAAATCCGATGACAGGATACCGATACGGAGCCTGCCATCGGGATCTCGGTTTCTCACCGCGGCAAGCGGGGCGGCAGCTGCCTGAGATTCGGTGTGTTTGGCCCACTTGCGCACAAGATGGTTGATCCGCTCCACTGATTCGTTATCGTCCGCCGACCCCAGGAGCCCGAGAAACATAGCCGACAGATCGCCCGCGGTGGTATTTTCGCTTTCATCCCACACATCGCCAAGCCGCTCAAAGCTC
>CBDUSV010000377.1:0-2776 GCA_965369885.1 uncultured bacterium | reverse complement strand
CGCCCTTCTTGGTCTTGGTCACCTTGCCGGTGTGCTTGGCCATCTTGATCTTGACGACCTGCCTCTTGCCCTTGTAGCGGGTGTAATCATTGAGCTTGGCGATAATATCCTTGGGCGCCGAAGCCACATTGTTGATCATGCGCTGGATTTCCTGGCCCGTGACCGGCACGATCTCGCGGCCGCGTTTCTTGGCTTCGGCCAGGAACTTGGGATCCTTGACCATGGCATCGAACGCCGCGCGCAGAGCCTTGACCCGCGCCTGGGGCACCTTGGGGCCCAGCACGTAGGGACGGCCCATGACCTTCTGGGTCAGGGTCAGGCGCCACAGGGTCCTGTGCTCATCGGTCTTGAGGAATTCGAAGATCAGCGGCACCTCGGGAATCGCCGGATGCTTCTTGAGCGACAGTTGCACCAGAAGGGTGAACTTGTTCCGCCAGTTCGGATAGCGCGCCAGCATTGACGAATATGAGCGCGATTGGCCATGAACTTCCTTGCGTTCGGTGGCAAGATCGATCGATGTCGACGCCGGATAGCCAGTAATGATGCGGAACTTGGTACCAATGGTGTTGTTGAGCAGCGACGGATAGATCTCGGAATCGGACCCCGGACCGGACCCGCCGAGCAGGACCACTTTCTTCATGGCCTCTTTCAGGGTCTTGGCCGGCGTCGTCGCCGACCACACCTTGAGGATGCCGGCCTCGTTGTTGAGGCTGCCGAGCCAATTGAGCTTGTTGGCAATGAATCTGGGGCCCTTCTGGCCCAGGACCTGGACGAAGGGCACGCCACGCAGGGTGGCCTGGATGACGCTGCCGTCCTGGGCCGCGACGTTATAGAGCCAGTTCATCGCCCGTATGCCGCTGGCGCCGGGCATGTTCTTGGCGACGAATCTTGGATTGCCCGGTATGTGACGGCCCAAATGCCGGGAAACAAGCCGGCCGTAGGTGTCATATCCGCCACCAGGGTCGGTGGCGATAATCATGACCAATCGCTTGCCCTTGTAAAAGTCGGCGATGGCATCGGCCGTGGCGGGACCGGCCACCGCGGCCAGGCCAACAAGGATCGTGAAAACGGCGATCCCCATTGTACGCATTGATTTCATTTCAAGTCTCCCTGTCACGTGTTGTAAGTCATGAATATTCTGGATGTTGCTGGCGGCGAGCCTATCACGGCATCGCCCGAGCGAAAAGTACCCAATCCTAGCCTCCACCTCCTGTATTTGGGGGTTTTTGGGCCGCGATTATCCTATTATGGGCCCGAATGGCGCCCCGACCAGCCCCAACCCGTATGTGATGAACCATGGCTAGAAAATCGTCCCGGCCCTCCATGTCCTTGCCCCGGCAAATGAGCCGCAAGGCCGTCGTCGGCGCCTCGAAACAGGTCCTGGCCCGGCGCAAACGGCCCATCACGCGGAAAGAGGACATCTTCCGCATTTCCGTGCTCGGCCTCGATTGGGATATCGGGCTCATGGTCTACACACCGACTGGCAAGATCACCCGTGGCGCCGATGGCAAAAAGGCGGGGTTTTTCCTGCTCCATGGCGGCAGCGGCGACTATAAGCTGATGGACCCGCTGGCCTCGGTACTGGCCGAACGCTTCGGCTACAAGGTCGTGGTCATGACCTTTCCCGGACGGCTCTATCTCGCCCATAAGTCGCGGGACTGGCCGGGCGATACCCTCAATCCCGACGGCTCGGCGCGCATGCCGATCTGGAAGAAGGGTGAGCACATCACCCCGGACCAATACCGCCTGGTCCATGACACCAAAATGCGCGCGCGCTACGGCACCCGGACCCTGGCCCGGGCCAAGCCCGGCACCCTGTTCCACCACCGCATGGCGGCCTGGCCGGTGGCGTTCGAAGAGGCCATGCTTGCCGCCTGCGGCCGCCACTTTCCCGAGGACGAATATTCGGTCTATGCCCATGGCCATTCCACCGGCGGCGCCTTCACCGCGATCCTGAGCCAGCGCCTTGCCAACATGGCGGGACAGACCGAGGTGGAAACCGCCCCGATCGGCGCCATAAATATCCACAAACATGCCTGGGCCAATTCACGGGGAAACATGAAGGGGGTGTTGAGATCAGCAAAAGCCTCGGACACCCTGGTGGATCCCTTCACCGATCTCTATATCCGGACCTGGCGCGACCGGGCCCGCTATGCCGGGCCCGAGGCCCTGGGCAAGGAGGGCGCCGGCGCCTTGATGCGGCTGCCTTGGCTGATGGAACAGGTGTTCGAGAAATGGCTGCCCGCGTGCAAGCGGCCTCAGTTCAAGGCCGAGTTCATGGTTACCCACAATGTCGAACCATCGCTTCGCGCGGCAGCGCGGGCGGCGGCGCGGCGCCTTGGTCTTTCGCGCGCCGACACCAGGGCGCTGGTTGCGCGCTATCTCGGCTATGGACGCTACATGGAAGGCCCCATGGCGCCAAAGGTGCCGCCGACGCTGTTCGTCAATTCCCGTTACAGCCGCGACAACACCGAGGACGCGTTCCGCAAGGTGGTCATGCCCATGCTGGGCGCCCTCACCCCACCGGTAAAAACCCGCCTGGTGATGCTGGACGCCGCCGGCCATCTCTATTACGAGCCCGACGCAGACCTTCCCCTGGGCATCGCGCCGGTGGCGGCGAAGCTGTTCGACCAGGCCGTGCGCGGTGGATATTTCACCTGACCGGACGGCGCAATTTGGCTATGGTCGGAGCGGATAAAACCAACCATGGGGGGCGGCAACTTGCCGTCAGGTGATCGCGAATATGGACATTTCCAGCTATCTGACCGAGGCCATG
>CBDUSV010000376.1:0-2788 GCA_965369885.1 uncultured bacterium | reverse complement strand
CCCATCTTGGATGAACGGTTGCGATGTGCCGGCAAGCAGAAGGGAACGGTCTTGAAGTTTCATTTATTTAGTTTTAAATCTAATTTTCTTGAATTCATTCAGTTGCCGTTTAAACAATCAACGCCTTGTCATGGTGTTGAGAAACAACACAGGAGCGCGAGATGAAACTGCCGAAGATCATGATGAGTTTGGCTCTGGCCGGTGTCTTTTTTGCCGTGGCCTCGGCCAGCCATGCCGATCCGTTGATCAAGAAGATCCCGGGAGAGCTTTCCGGCAACGTCGCTTTCACCACCGAATATTTCTTCCGTGGCCTGTCCCAGGCCGATGACGGCACGCCGGCGATCCAGGGCGGCATCGACTACAACCACCCGTCCGGCATCTATCTCGGTATCTGGGGCTCCAGCGTCGAGTTCACCGATGCCTCCATCGAGATTGATTTTTATGGTGGTTTCAATGGGTCCTTCGCCAAGAACGGATCCTGGGGCGTCGGCGCCATGTACTACTACTATCCCGGCGCGTCGAGCACCCTCAATTACGATTTCTGGGAGGTCCTGGCCTCGCTCGGCTGGGATTTCGGCTTCGCTTCGGCCACCGCCAGCGTCAATTATTCGCCTGAATATTTCGGCGATTCCGGTGACGCGGTTTATGCCGCCCTCAACGTTGATATCCCGATCGGCAAATACCTGACCGTGAGCGGCCATGTCGGCCATCAGTCGATCGACGACAACACCGCTTTCGGCACCCCTGATTATGTCGACTTCGGTGGCGGCGTATCGGTGGAAGTTTTCAAGGGCCTCAGCCTTTCGGTCGCCTATACCGGCACCGACATGTCGAATTCCGATTGCCCGGACGCCTGCGACCAGGTGGTGGCCACCCTGGCGGCGGCATTCTAGACGGGTAAACCGGTTTGGCGGCGCGGCACTGGACCGCGTGCCGCTTTTCCTTGCGCCCATCAAAAAGGGGGTGATTCCCGGCGCCGTCTTCGGCGATTGACATGGCCAGATTGCACCGATAGTCCTTTGGTTGCTGTGATGCGAAGTTCTCGCATCACACAATGGGAGGTATGGCTCAACCTTGTCAGTCGGCGCCGAGAGCAAAAACCCTGAATTCGTAGATACCTCGCCGGTGGTTTCCGACGAGGTCAAGACCACCACATGCTACATGTGCGCCTGCCGCTGTGGCATCAAGGTGCATCTTCGCGACGGCCGCATCCGCTACATCGAAGGCAACCGCGATCATCCGGTGAACAAGGGCGTGCTCTGCGCCAAGGGGTCCGCCGGTATCATGCAGCAGAACTCGCCGGCGAAGCTTTCCAAGCCGCTCCGTCGCGTCGGCCCCAGGGGCGAAGGTCCTTTTGAGGAGATCGAATGGGACGAAGCCCTCGCCCTCGCCGAGACATGGCTTGGCGATATCCGCAAATCCGATCCGCGCAAGCTGGCGTTTTTCACCGGCCGCGACCAGAGCCAGGCCCTTACCAGCTGGTGGGCGCGCCAGTTCGGCACCCCCAATTTCGCCGCCCATGGCGGCTTCTGCTCGGTCAACATGGCCGCCGCCGGGCTTTACACCATCGGCGGCTCGTTCTGGGAATTCGGCGAGCCGGATTGGCAGCGGACGCGCTATTTCCTCATGTTCGGCGTCGCCGAAGACCACGATTCCAACCCCATCAAGGCCGGGCTATCGAAGCTTAAGGCCCGCGGCGTGAAATTCGTCTCGGTCAATCCGGTGCGCACCGGCTATTCGGCCATCGCCGACGAATGGCTGGCGATCCGCCCCGGCACCGACGGCTTGCTCGCCTTCGCCCTGATCCACGAGCTGCTGCGCACCAGGCGCATCGATTACGACTGGCTGGCGCGCTACACCAACGCGCCCTGGCTGGTGATCGACGACCCGGGCGCCGCCGATGACGGCCTGTTTGCCCGTGACGAAGACGGCAACCCGCTGGCCTGGGACGGCAAGGAAACCGTCATGGCCCTGGCGCCGGACGTCTCGGTCAGCCTGGTGGGCGCCGCCACCCTGGCCGACGGGCGCAGGGCCAGGCCCGCCTTCGAGCTCATGGTCGAACGCTATATCGATCCGCAATACGCACCGGACGCGGTGGCGGCCCGGACCGGGATCGCCGCCGGTCAAATCCGCCGCATCGCCGCCGAGCTCGCCCACGCCGCCTTCGACGAGGAAATCACCCTCGACATTCCGTGGACCGACTGGGCCGGCCGGCGCCACCAGACCACCACGGGCCGCCCCGTCGCCATGCATGCCATGCGCGGCATCTCGGCCCATTCCAACGGCTTCCATACCTGCCGGGCGCTGCATCTGTTGCAGATGCTGTTGGGCTCGATCGATTGCCCGGGCGGCCACCTTTACAAGCCGCCCTTCCCGCGCCCGTGCCCGCCGGCGACCCGGCCCGCCGGCAAGATCGGCGAGGTCGCGCCCGAGACCCCGCTGCCGGGCCCGCCGCTGGGTTTCATCACCGGGCCGGAGGATCTTCTGGTCGAGGCCGACGGCAGCCCCCGGCGCATCGACAAGGCGTTCTCGTGGGAGGCGCCGATCTCCGCCCACGGCCTCATGCAGCAGGTCATCACCAACGCCTATGAGGGCGATCCCTACCCCATCGACACCCTGTTCATGTTCATGGCCAATATGAGCTGGAACTCGGCGATGAATGTGGGCAAGACCCTGGATATGCTGACCGCCAAGGATGAGGCGACCGGCGAATACAGGATCCCCCATATCATCTATTCCGACGCCTTTTTCTCGGAGATGGTGCCCTATGCGGATCTCATCCTGCCCG
>CBDUSV010000375.1:0-2878 GCA_965369885.1 uncultured bacterium | reverse complement strand
TCGGGTTCGTATTCCTCGTCGATCAGGCCCTGGTCGTGGGAATATTTGATGAAGCGCGCGATATTGTTCCGGTTGCGGGCCAATCCGTTCTCCCAGGGGTCGTCGACGAACAGATTGCGTTCGTCTTCGAAGTCGTGGCGGCCCCAGGCCAGGCGCGACCAGTTGGGGTCCTCGTAATAGCTCTCGGCAATATCCTTGGACTGGTTGAACATGTCCATCACCGCCTTGGCAAGCCACGGTTCCTTGTCCAACAGGGACTGGCGGATGGCGACCACATGCATGATCGGGTAGTCGCCGTGCTGTTCGTAATAGGCCAGTTCCTCGGCCTTGCAGTCGGCAAACAGCCGCCTCGCCGCGGTCTGGCCCGAGACCACCGAATGGGGCGGATGGGGCAGGAAGAAGGCATCGATTTCGCCGTCCTCCAGCTTCCGGCCGAGATCGGCCCGGTCGCCGAGGTAGTCGATCTTGACCCCCGGCTTGACGTCGAATTTGACCTTCTCGTCCGGGTCGGTTGTGAGCCAGTGGATGTCCTCCCACGGCACGCCATAATGGAACTTCATGTCGCCCTTGGCCAATAGCGACAGCGTGGTCTGGAACGTTGACAGCGCCACCTTCTTGCCGACCAGGTCCTTGGGCTCCCAATAACCGGAATCCGGATGCACCCACATCTGGCTCTGGCTGAACAGCCGGCGCGGGAAGATCGGCACCCCGGCGATCGGCATATCGCGGCCCTTGGCCATTAAATAGCTCGACATGGAGAATTCGCAGACATCGAATTCCTCGTCGTGGAGCATGCGGCCGTGGCGGCCGGTGCCGTCGCGGAGCGTGACGCTCTGGCCGACCTGGAGGATATTGAGATCAACCCCATCGGGCGCCGTCACGGTGCCGTCGAAGAACGGAAAATGACGGTCATAGCGCTCGAGCGCCATCGTCAGTGTCATATTGGCCATGGTGTAAATCCCCAAAGTTTGTAGTGGTTTTGCCGGAAGTCTAGGGGGGCGGCAATCGGCCTGTCAACCGTGGCGCGGGCCCCGATTGACGGCTTCGGGCCCGCCTGCTTCAATAGCGCCAATCAAGCAACAAAGGGGAACCCATGAAACTCGAGGGACAAGTCGCCATCATCACCGGCGCCGGGCGCAATATCGGCGAGGAAATGTCCAAGCTGTTCGCCGCCGAAGGCGCCAAGGTCGCCGTCATCGATATGGATCGGGACCGCGCCGAGGCGGTGGCGGCCGAGATTGGCGATGATGCCATGGCCGTGGTCACCGATATCTCCGATTCCGCCCAGGTGAAAGACATGGTCGCCGCCGTGGTCGAGCGCTGGGGCCGCATCGATATCCTGGTCAACAATGTCGCCATTTCCGACAACAAGACCATCTTGGATATCACCGAGGAGCAATGGCGCAAGGTCATCGACGTGACATTGACCGGGCCGTTCCTGATGTCGAAATATGTCGCCGCCCAGATGGTTGCCCAGGGCGAGGGGGGCAAGATCGTCAATGTCGCCTCGACCTCGGGCTGGCGCGGACGAAAGCGCGCCATCGCTTACACCACCGCCAAGGGCGGGGTGATCAATTTCACCCGCTCGCTGGCGGTGCAGCTGGCGCCCCACAATATCCGCGTCAATTCAATTTCGCCCAACAAGATCGGCTCGCCGGTTGGGCGCGAGAGCTTCGATCCTGACCGGCCCATCGCCAATCTCAAGGGCCGGGCGGGCGAGCCCATCGAAGCGGCCCAGGCCGTGTTGTTCCTGGTGTCCGACGAGTCCGAATTCATCGTCGGTGAGAATCTGTTCGTCGATGGCGGCACAATGGCCATGGAAGCGGGTTAAACCCCAACTCCGGCAAAACATGCCGTCAAACGTAATGTCATTTGGGAGGACAAAATGAAGTTGTACCGTAAATTGTTTTGGATCGCCGTCGCCGGTCTCGTCACCGCCGTCGCCGCCACCGATGCCACGGCCCAGTCGGCCAAGAAATTCTACACCGGCAAGCAGATCAGTTTTCTCGTCGGCTTCGGCGCCGGCGGCGGCTATGACACCTATGCCCGCACCATCTCCCGCCATATGGGAGGTCATATGCCCGGCAATCCCAAATTTGTGGTGCAGAACATGCCCGGCGCCGGCAGCCTCAAGCTTGCCAACCACCTCTACAACGTGGCGCCCAAGGACGGCACGGTGATCGGCAGCTTCGCTAGCGGCATTCCCACGGCGCCGCTGTTGAACCCCAAGAAGGCCAAGTTCAACGCCGCCAAATTCACCTGGCTCGGCAGCGCCAACAAGGAAATCTATATTGCCGTGGTGTGGCACAAGTCGCCGGTGCAGACCCTCGAACAGCTCAAGAGCAAGAAGCTCATCGTCGGCGCCACCGGTCCCGGCGCCGCCACCGATGATTTCCCCACCCTGGTCAATTCCATCCTCGGGCTCAAATTCAAGCTGGTCAAAGGCTACAAGGGCACCAAGCGGATCTATCTGGCGATGGAGCGCGGCGAAGTGCACGGCGTCGCCGGCACCACCTGGACCAGCGTTTCGTCACGGCTGCCGACCTGGGTCCGGGACAAGAAGATCAAGGTCATCGTCCAATATTCCAAGGAGAAGCATCCGGCGCTGCCCCACGTGCCGAGCATCTTCGAGCTGGTCAAGACGGATGAGGACCGCAAGGCCCTGAACCTGTTGTTCGCGCGCCAGGCCTATGGCCGGCCCTATGTGGCGCCGCCTTCCCTGCCCAAGGACCGGGCCCAGGCCCTGCAGCGGGGCTTCATGGCGACCATGAAGGATCCCGCTTTCCTCGCCGATGCCAAAAAGCGCCGCCTCGAAATCAACCCGCTGCCCGGCGACGTGGTGGCGAAGCTGGTCAGCGAGGTCTACAAGACACCCAAG
>CBDUSV010000374.1:0-2891 GCA_965369885.1 uncultured bacterium | reverse complement strand
CCGTACGTCTTGCCGGATCCTGACCGACCGATGAACGCGAACTTTTGTGTGACAGCATTACGCGGAAGCTCAAGTCCTCGCGCGAGATGCAAATTGCTCATACCCTTACTCCTTCCCGCCGCCGGCGGGCTGCATCGGTGAGTAATCCTGCCGCTCCTTGCACGACATCGCCCACCGCATCCCACACATCGGGGTCGTCTCGCTGGGTCTCGTGCTTGAGGTCTTCCAGCGATTGCTCGAGGTCGGAGATCGCCTGATTCTGATCGGCATTCTCTTGCTCAAGGTTCCAAATTCGTTCATCCAGCGCCTTGATCCCGCCGCGGGCGACGGATTTATGTCCCCCCACATGGTCCGCGTAAGCTGGCCCAACGGTATATGCAAAAAATGCCGCCGCACTAATCAAAACTACTTTTTTGAACATGTTGCACTCCCTCACTGGTACGCGACTAGTACGCGTTGGCGTGTTTTATTAAGGCCTAGAATATTAGGCACAAATACCTTCTCTGGCAATGATATTCACACAACCCCGTGACATTTTAATGGTCAATATCACTGGAGATTGCCCGAATTGGTATCGGATTTTTCGGCCATGGGTGGCCCGGTCAAACTCCCGGGCTTTTAACCCATATCCGCCAGCGCCTCGGCGGGGTGGGCTTCCGGGTCGGGGGCTTCATAGACCCTGGCGACCTTGCCGTCGGCGCCGATCAGCACCGAGATGCGCTTGGGCCGTTCCTGATCGGCACTGTCCGCCGCCCCATAGGCCATGGCGACGGCGCGGTCGGCGTCGGAAAGCAGTTCGCTGGCAAGCCCGACCTCGCCACCCCAGCTTTTGAGGTCCTCTGGCGCACTGAAGGTGATGCCCAGCAACTGGGTGTTGGTATCGGCAAAATCCTGGATTCGATCACGGAACCCTTCAGCTTCCTTGGTTCACCCTCGGCCGAAGGCGCGGGGGAAGAACCAGATCAGCACGTTCTTGCCCGCATAGTCGGCAAGACTGACATCCCTGCCATCCTGGTTGGGCAAGGTGAAGGCTTGCGGCTCGCTTCCAACATCCGGCAGTGCCATGGTTTTTCCTCTCTGGCTGGCTGTGGCGTCTTCAACAGGGCGGCCAGTTTAGCACCAACTTGGCTAGGCGCCAGGGTTGTAGAACAGCGCCCACGGGGTTTGGGTTTCCTGATGGGCCTCGAGATCGAACAGGGGCTCGCGGAATTCGGCGAGAAAGTTGATGTAGCGGCGCACATGGCGGGTGGGCTGGCGTTCCGACACGCCGTGCAGGGAATTGAGCGTGTTGAGCATCAACACAAACGCATTGGATTCATACTTCACGGTCTCCACCAACTCCACGTCATCATCTTTGGCGTTGACGCTTTGAAAGCGGGGTTCGTCCCGGAACCGGTAGATACACAACTCGGCCCCGGTGGAGGTGTCATCATCCTCGCGCATGTACAAGAGCGCGCTATAGAGCTTCTGTGGATTGTCGATATGAACGGCTCTGACCCGTGAAGGGGTGACGGTCGGCGACGTGACGACAAACTGGCAATCGATCATGACATCGGCGGTTCTATTGTCATCGCGGCACTGGGTCGTGAGGTCGTCCAGGGACTTTCCCAACCGGGTTTCAAGATCGGGGTAATGGCTGCGGATATGCGGGCCGAGATAGCTCACCACCTGGCGGAAAAAATCACCCGATAGGTGGGTGGTCATGAAATCCCGCCACACCGGGGAAATGCGCTGGTCATCAAAGGCGGCAACCCCGCTCAAGGCCTCGGCGAAATTATTTTTCTGCATGAGGCCCGCGGAAAAGCAGGACGTGTCCGGAAAATGCTCCGCCAGCTCCTGGTAGCAATCGCTGTCCAGTACCCGGGTGGCATGGGCGTAGGGAAACGGCTCATCATGGAGATGCTCGGCGGTCAGCTTGTCCAATACACTCTGCATCTGCACACTCTGCATCCGCGACATGGGTTGGCTCGCAATCCCCCGTGGGGGTGGGCATTTCTATTCGGCGGCGCGGTGCGCCATGTCGACCCTGACGCCGCCCTCGCGGGCTGTCCCGGGCGAGCCGTGGGGGATTCGTTTCGCCACGTCCGGGCCCTTGGGATATCCCGCGATCTGCATGAGCCAGGCCTCGTCTTCGCCCACCACCTCGAAGCTGTAGCGCGAATTTTCCGGCTGCATGATCCCCTCGAAGGGGCCGAACTCGCCGGTGACGCGCTCATCGCCGCCGCCATAGAATCGCACCCGGCCCTTGAGCACCACCCAGATGCCGTCCTGGTTCGGATGGTAGTGGTGGGGTGTCCTGTAGCCGTCCCTGAGAACCAAGATGGTGGCGCCACAACTGCCGGTCTTGGCCAGATAGCCATTGATCCGCCCGTTCGGGGCCTCGATGTCGGGCACGGCGAAGGCGAAGCTATGGACCTTGTCCTCGGCGGCGCGAAAAAAGGCCTCCTTCTTCTCCGCACCCCGCGGTTGATCGTTGGCTGTGGTCATGGGGGTGTCCTCCTATCCAACCGGGGTGAATTTGGGCAGGGTGACGTCGGGGGTGACGTCGTCGAACACCACCCGGACCGCCAGGTCGCATACCACATCGGCGGCGTCGATGCCGGTGATCGCCGTCAGCATCCTTGGGCCTTCCTCCAGCTCGACGATCGCCACCACGTAAGGCAGCTCGCCGTCCCACGCCTTGTTGTAAAGGCGCTGATAGGTGACGAAGGTGAAGACCCTGCCCCGGCCCGAAGTCTCGGTCCAGGCGAACTCCACCGCCCCGCAATGGGAACAGATGGTGCCGGGCGGGAACCAGAACTTGCCGCACGACGCGCATTTCTGCATCAAGAGCTTATGGTCCCGGGCGCCGGCCCAGAACGGCTCGGACTCCGGCGACGGCAAAGGCAGGG
>CBDUSV010000373.1:0-2891 GCA_965369885.1 uncultured bacterium | reverse complement strand
GCTGGTTTACGCCCGTGGCCCTTGCCGCGGCGCTGGCCATCACCGCATGCGGCGGCGCGCCCAAGGACCCCGCCGACCAGCCGGTGGAACAGCTCTATAACGATGCCATGAACGAATTGCTGGTCGGCAATCCCCTGATAGCGGCAACAAAATTCGATGAGGTCGAACGCCAGCACCCCTATTCGGTCTGGGCCAACAAGGCCCAGCTGATGTCGGCCTATTCTTATTATATTTTGAACCGCTACATCGAAAGCACCACCGCCCTCGACCGCTTCATCCGGCTCCATCCCGGCAGCCGCGAAGTCCCCTATGCCCGCTATTTGAGGGCGCTGGGTTATTACGAGCAGATCACCGATGTCGGCCGTGACCAAGGCAACACCGAACAGGCTCTCAAGTACCTCAAGGACGTGATCAAGCGGTATCCCACCAGCAAATATGCCCGCGACGCCCGTATCAAGATCGACCTGGCCTACGATCAGTTGGCCGGCAAGGAAATGGAAGTGGGACGCTTCTATATCAAGCGCGGACACTATGCGGCGGCGATCAACCGCTTTCGTAATGTCATCGAAACATACCAGACCACGTCCCATGTGCCCGAGGCCCTGCACCGCCTGACCGAATCATTCCTTGCCCTCGGCATCAAGGACGAAGCCCAGACCGCCGCCGCCGTGCTTGGCCACAACTTCCCGGGAAGCGAATGGTATCTCGACAGCTATACCTTGATCACCGGAGCGAATTTGCGCCCTCAGGTAAAGGATGGGTCGTGGATCACCCGGGCCTGGAACACGGTGTTCTGACAGCCGATGCTACGCCGTCTCTCGATCCAGGATATCGTTCTCGCGAACAATCTCGAACTTGCATTTCATGACGGCCTCGGCGTGCTGACCGGAGAATCCGGAGCCGGCAAATCGATCCTGCTGGGCGCGCTGGGACTTGCCCTTGGCGCCCGCGCCGATGCCCGTCTGGTCCGTCACGGCGCCGCCCAGGCGACGGTCAGCGCCGAATTCACCCTCGGCGCCGGCCATCCGGTTCTGGCCCTGTTGGAGGAGCGTGGACTCGATGGTGGCGGCGGGGGCACCAACGGGGGTGATGATGCCTTGATCCTGCGGCGCACGCTCACCGCCGATGGAAAGTCGCGGGCCTTCGTCAATGATGTTCCGGTCAGCGCCGCGCTGCTGAGAGAGCTTGGCGAACCCCTGGTGGAGATCCAGGGCCAGGCGGAAAACCGTGGCATCCTCAATCCGGCGTGCCATCGCGACCTGTTGGATTCCTACGGCAAACTGGACAAGCCGGCCGCCAAGGTCGGTCAATGCTTCGATGCCTGGCGCAAGGCCGCCGGGGCCGAGCAGGCGGCGGCGGCGTCGCGGGACAAAGCTCAGCACGACGAAGATCATTTGCGCCATGCCCTGGAAGAACTCGACGCCCTCGACCCCGCCCCCGGCGAAGAACGCGCCCTGGCCGAGGAACGCGCATTCCTGCGCGGCGGGGCGCGGCTCGCCGAGACCCTCAAGGACGTCCATGGCGACATCACCGCCGAGCGCGGCATCGAGGATGTGCTCAATGCCGCGCGCACGAGGCTCGACCGCGAGAGCGAGATCGCCGGCGGCCGCCTCGACCCGGCGCGCCGCGCCTTGGATGCCGCCGCCGCCGAGATCGCCGAGGCGACCCAGCAATTGCGTGCGGTGATGGAGGCGCTGGAGGCCGACCCGGGCCGGCTCGACGCCGCCGAGGAGCGCTTGTTCGCCTTGAAGGCGCTGGCCCGCAAACACCACATCGAGGTCGACGGCCTGGCGGAGCTGCGCCGTTCCATGGCCTTGCAAGTCGAGAGCCTGGACACTTCGGGCCAGGACCTGGAACGCCTGGCCAATGAGACCGCGGCCGCGAGGGGCGCCTATGTGGCGGCGGCTGGGAAATTGACCCCGGCACGAAAACGCGCCGCCACTGCCCTGGATAAGACGATCTCCGGGGAAATCCGCCACCTCAAGCTCAAACACGCGGTGTTCGTGACCCGCATCGAGCCCCTTGATGAAGCCGATTGGGGCCCCGGGGGCATGGAAAAAGCCAGCTTCGAGATTTCCACCGTGCCGGGATCGCCGCCGGGTCCGCTGGCGCGCATCGCGTCCGGCGGCGAAGCGGCGCGCTTCATGCTGGCGCTCCGGGTCGCCCTCGCCAGCGTGCGCACGGTTCCGACGCTGATTTTCGACGAGGTCGATTCCGGCATCAGCGGCGCCGTGGCGGCGGCGGTGGGCGACCGCCTGGCCCTGTTGGGCTCCGATCTACAGGTCCTGGTGATCACCCATTCGCCCCAGGTCGCGGCGCGCGGCGCCCATCACTGGCGGGTGCTCAAGCGCACCGACGGCGCCTCGATGGTGACCGTGATCGACGAATTGAACGCCACCGACCGGCGCGAGGAGATTGCCCGCATGCTGGCCGGCGCCAAGGTCACTGGCGAGGCCCGCGCCGCCGCCGGCCGGCTATTGCGCCAGAGCGATTGACGCCGCCCCGATGGCTGACGATCCGCGGACAACCCCGGTCGAGGATTTAAACCGCAGCCAAGCCATGGCCGAGCTTGAACGCCTGGCCGGCGAGATCGCCGAGCACGACCGGCATTACCATGGCGCCGACTTACCGGTGATTTCCGACGCCGAATATGATGCGCTGCGGCGCCGCAATGCCGATATCGAGGCGCGCTTTCCCGATGAGGTGCGCCCCGACAGCCCGAGCCTGAGGGTCGGCGCCGCGCCCGCCACCGGCTTCGCCAAGGTCACCCACGCCAAGCCCATGCTGTCCCTCGACAATGCCTTCAATGAGGACGACGTCCGCAATTTCTTCGCCCGGCTGCGGCGCTTTCTCAACCTCGCCGACGACGACGCCATCGAAATCGTCGGCGA
>CBDUSV010000372.1:0-2921 GCA_965369885.1 uncultured bacterium | reverse complement strand
TGCTTCGATGCCACAGCGCCAAGATGGCCGCCAAGATGGCCGCCAAGAAGACCGCCAACAAGGGCGCCAACCAGGGCGGTTCGGCCCATCGATATGAACGAATGTTTGTTCAGTACCCTATCAAAAAAAATGCTCAAGCCCTGACGTAAGGCCGACTGACGCACCGTATCTGCTATCCGTCCGGCACCAGACGCGCCAGGCGCACAAGGCGTAGACGCAACAGGCACATCAGACGCATCAGACACACCAGTTGAACCCAGGCACATGCCGTGCACGAAGTCTGCAAACCCGGGCCTCAATATCATTCTATGCTCGGTCATCGCTTTGATCCCCCATTTGAACGCTTGAGATGACACGCGGCACAACGAAATGAACAAATGTTCACCCACTGTATATGAACAAATGTTCATTCGTCAAGAAAAAAATTTAGGCCGAAAGCATGCGCAGGCACATGGCCGCTGTTTCCTCGGCGCGCGGCGCCAGCTTGCCCTTGAGACGGCCGAGTATCCGGGAATCGATGGCCTGGATCACGGCGCCTATGACCAGGGATGTGGCCAGGTCCGGGTCGGTGCCTGGGATCGTCTTCTTGCCCATGGCGTTGGCGATCACCGTGCGGAACACCAGATAGGGGTTATCGCCGGATCTCGGCAACTGGCTTAAATGAAGGTGGCGGGAGGCAAACACATAGGTGAGCAGCAGGGGATCCTCGTCAAACCGCTCAAACGCATAGCCAATCATGGCGCGCAGCTTGCCGGCCAGGGTCTCTTTCGATCTGGCCCGTTCCCGCAAATTACGCCCGGTATGGGAAAAGCCATCGATGAAAAGCCGCCAGGCCAGGTCCTCTTTGCTGGCATAGTGATTGTACATCGCCCCCAGGGAAACCTGGGCGGTTTTGGCAATGTCACGGATTGTGGTCTCGCCAATTCCTTGCTCGACAAAATGCTTCAGCGCGGCACGCTCGATCCTGTAGCGGGTCTCCACCGCCCGGTCTGCTCTGGTGATCATGTCCAACCCAGCTTTTTCATAGACTGAACATATGTTCAATAGTAGGGGCCAATGTCAATGAATTCAGCCGCGCGCCGCGCCGGCGACATCCCGCAACCATGGAGAGATATATCGTCCCTTGGGGCCGTCAGTTGGATAGCATCGGCTTGAAATCAAAGGCTAACTGGGAGAGCGATCATGTCATTTAAGGGTTTAAGAGTGTTTGGCGTGGCGGCGGGGGGAATCGTGGCCATCGGCTCGGTGTTGGCGGCGCAACCGGCCTCCGCCGATGTTGCGTCGTTCTACAAGGGCAAGGTGATGACGTTGTATATCGGGGTCTCGGCCGGCGGCGGCTATGACGCCTATGCCCGCACCATTGCACGGCACCTTCCCCGCAATATCCCGGGCAAGCCCCGCATCGTCGCCAAGAACCTGACCGGCGCCGGAGGCCTCAGGATGCTGAACGGGCTCTACAACACCTTCAAGCAGGACGGCACGATTTTCGGCCACATCCTCCGCAATCTGGTGAGCGAGCCTTTGTTCGGCAACAAGGCGGCCAAGTTCGATGGCTCCAAGATCAAGTGGCTGGGCAGCGCCAACCAGGAATACAGTATGTGCACCTTCTGGCACAAAACCGGCGTCAAAACCGTCAAGCAGATGTTGACCAAGCCTTTGATCATGGGCGGGCTGTCGATCGGCAGCACCATCGACATCCACACCCGGCTCGCCAACAATTTGTTGGGCGGAAAAATGCGCCTGATCACCGGCTATCCCGGTGGCGCCGACGTCAATCTCGCCATGCTGCGCGGCGAGGTTGAGGGCCGCTGTGCCTGGTCGTGGTCGTCGATCAACGCCACCGGCGCCGACTGGCTGCGCGACAAGAAGATCAACATGGTCATGCAATTCGCCATGAAGAAGCATCCCGATCTTCCCCATGTGCCGCTGATCCTGGATCTGGTCAAGAACAAGAAGGACCGTGATGCCCTGCTGGTCCATCTCTCGGCCCAGGTCTACGGGCGGCCGTTCGGCATGGGACCCAAGGTGCCGGACGACCGTCACAAGGCCATGCGCAAGGCGTTCTGGGACACCATGAACGATCCGGTGTTCCTCAAGGCGGCGAAAAAGCGCCGTCTTCAGATCGACCCGGCACGCGGCGAGGAAGTCCAGAAGCTGGTGGAGCGGGTCTATGCCATGCCGCCCGATGTCATCGCCCATGCCAAGGTGATCGGCACCTCGTCCGAACGCACCAAGGTCTCCAAGGCGGTGGTGCCGGTGGTCAGCCACAAGGGCAAGATCACCAAGATCAAGTCCGCCGGCCGGCGGGTGTCGTGGAAGGGCAAGGGCGCCAAGGGCAAGCTTCGGGTCTCGGGCCGGCGCACCAAGATCACCATCTCCGGCAAGAAGGCCAAGCGCAAGAACCTCAAGGTCGGCATGAGCTGCACCTTCACCGTCAAGGGGGCCCAGACCGCGCTCAAGATCGACTGCTAGGGCGGCGCCATGACTTGACGTGACGGCGCTTGAATTGGCGGCGGCGGTGCAGCATTTGGAATTTGCTTCAACCGGCGCTAAGATAGCTGGGTGATCGGAGGATGCTGCCATGACCTTCAAGCCTAGCGACCGGCACCGCGTGCCTGCCCGCCCGATGAGGCCCGTGATCGATCCGGCGGCCTGGCAGCCAGGGGAACTGGCCGCCAATGACCATTGGATCTACGAGCTCTCGGCGGCCGAGGTCACGGAATTGCGCACAGCGGTGGCGGATGTCGAGAACCGTGGGCTCGACATCTGGCAAATTCGTCATAGCGACTTTCACACCCCGCGCTTCGATGATGCCCTGGCCGGGCTTTACGATGAGGTCAAGAATGGCCGCGGGTTTGTTCTCATACGCGGCTTGCCGATCGCCGAATTCACCAAGACCCAGGCGGCAATCGCCTTCTGTG
>CBDUSV010000371.1:0-2934 GCA_965369885.1 uncultured bacterium | reverse complement strand
GCCAAGAACCCGTGCGCGGCGAAGGGCTGCAACCCGTGCAATCCTTGCGCCGCCAGCGCCGCCGCCAAGCTGACCACGGCGGAAGCCAAGTCGGCCTACAATTGCATCCACAAGGACATGCATGCGGCCTATGAAAAGTCCGGCCTACGCATCGCCGCAGGCTATAGCTCTTGGAAGCGTTTCAGCAAATATGCCTATGTGTCCGCGACACATGGCGGGCGTTACGTCCAGAACTTCGCCAATAAGAAGGCCCGGGCCTATGGCCGCTACGAGAAATCGGGCAAGATGCCCAAGGGCGCGGTGGTGGCGAAAAACAGCTTCTCGGCGACCCCGGCGGGCAAGGTCGGCGTCGGCCCCCTGTTCGTCATGGAAAAGATGGGGCCGGGCTTCAACAAGGCGAGCGGCAATTGGGCCTATTCCATGGTCATGCCCAATGGCAGCATCTTCGGTGTCACCAATGGCAAGGGCTCGGCCAAGGTCAAGTTCTGCATTGGCTGCCACGCCGCCGTCGGCGAGGCTCAGGACCACATGTTCTTCCTGCCGGCGAGTGTGCGCGTGAAATAAGCCGGTAACTCTTCTCCTCTTCCGGCGGGTGAAAGGCTTTCGTCTTTCGCCCGCCGTTTTTTTAAGTCCGCACCACCAGCACCGAGCGGTCGGAATGGCGCACCACGCGTGCGGCGTTGGGCCCGAGCAGATAGTCCTTGAGTTCGGGCCGGTGGGCCGCCATGACGATGAGACCGGCATCGATCTTCGCCGCGGCGGCGAGGATCTCATCATAGACGGTGCCGTGGGCGACGATGCATTGCACCTCCAATCCCTCGGGCACCTGATCCTCGATGAGTTGGTGAAGGCGCTGGTCGGTCTCGGCCAGGGCCTTCTGTTCGAAATCCGGGGGGAAATAATCGCCGACCAGGGTCATGCCGAAATCCGGTAGCACCGTGATGACGTGGAGTCTGGCGCCGAAGGCGCGGCAATATTCCACCGCCGCCGGCAACGCCTTCAGCCACGAGGTTTCGTCGTTGAGATCGATGGTCAAGAGAATATCCCGGTACATTTGAGTTCCCTCGGGGTTTACGGGGTTGCCGCCTTGGCCGCCCGCGCCTTTTGCAACATGACGACGATGATCAGGAGCGCGATGGCGGGGATGAACATCCATTCCTTGGCGGGACGCGCGGCCGCTACCGGCACCGCCACCACGCGCCAGCCGGCCCGCAGCCCCGCCTTGGCGGCGGGACTGCCGAAGCGCACCGCGCTTATTTCGACCCGGCCCTTGGCGCGGCGCAGCACCAAGCCGGCCTTGGCGAGGCGGGCCGCGCCGGCGCCGCTACCCGCCATGGGCAGCATCACAGTCATGGTCTGGGCGCTACCCTCGACCGATGTGCTTGCGACGGTGAGACGCAGCATGCCGCCCTCGGGCACGGCCTGGGCGATGGCCTCGATGGCGCTCGCGTCCTTGGTCACCAGGGGCGGATAGAAGCCGTCCCACACGAAGCCGGGGCGGAACAGCACGAAGGCCACCACCAACAGGATCGCGGTCTCATGGATGCGCGAGCGGGCGAAGAAGTACCCCATGGTGGCGGCGGCAAAGACCAGCATGGCCAGGGTGGCGCTCAAGACCGTCAGGACCAGATGCCACCAGCTGGTGATGCCGATGAGCAGAAGCTGGGTGTTGAAGATGAAGATGAAGGGCAGCGCCACGGTGCGCATGCTGTAGAGGAAGGCCTGGACCCCGGTGCGGATGGGATCGGCGCCGGACACCGCGGCGGCGGCGAAAGACGCCAAGCCCACCGGCGGCGTCACGTCGGCCAACAGCCCGAAATAGAACACGAAGAGATGGACCGCGATCAACGGCACGATCAGCCCGCTTTCCGCCCCCAGCGCCACCACCACCGGCGCCATCAGGGTGGCGACGACGATGTAGTTGGCGGTGGTCGGCAGCCCCATGCCGAGAATGAGGCTGATGACGGCGGTGAACACCAACATGAGGACGACATTGCCGCCGGAGATGAACTCGACGAATTCGGTCATCACCAGGCCGATGCCGGTCATGGTGACGGTGCCGACGACGATACCGGCCGCAGACGTGGCGACGGCGATGCCGACCATGTTGCGCGCCCCCGACACCAGCCCAGCGATCAGGTCCAGTGCACCGCCCCTGGCCTCGGCGACGCACCCGCCCCGGCCCCGGAGCCAGGCCTTGATCGGGCGCTGGGTCAGCAGGATGACGATGAGGAACACCGTCGCCCAGAACGCCGATAGCCCGGGCGACAGCCGCTCCACCATCAGACACCACACCAGCACCACCACCGGCAGAAGGAAATGGAGCCCGGACATCACCGTCGGGCGGGCAACGGGCACGCGCTCCAGCCCGCCGCCCTCATTGATGTCGGCGAGCTCGGGATAGCGCGCGCCGACCCACAACAGCGCCAGATAGGCCACCATTACCAGCACCGTCACCACGATTGAGGCGTGGCCGGGAAGGACGGTCTTGATCCAGCCGATGCCGTAATAGACGAGCCCGGCGAGGATGATAAGGCCCGACGCGGTGAGGCCGAAGGACACAAGCTTCTCGGTCAGGCTTGCCGTGCGGTGGCGCGGAAGGCCCCGCATCCCCGCCTTTAGGGCCTCCAGATGGACGATATAGAGCAACGCCAGATACGAGATCACCGCCGGCAGGAAGGCGTGCTTGATGACGTCGACATAGGGGATGCCGACATATTCCACCATCAGGAAGGCGGCGGCGCCCATCACCGGCGGCATGATCTGGCCGTTGACCGACGACGCCACCTCGATGGCGCCGGCCTTCTCGCCGGAGAAGCCGACCTGCTTCATCAAGGGAATGGTGAAGGTGCCGGTGGTCACCACATTGGCGATGGAAGAGCCCGAGATCAGCCCGGTCATGGCCGACGACACCACCGCCGCCTTGGCCGGGCC
>CBDUSV010000370.1:0-2938 GCA_965369885.1 uncultured bacterium | reverse complement strand
TGATCCAGCGCGCCTTGTCGGTGCATCCGGTGGCGTCCCTGCAGGACGAATATTCTCTGTTCGTGCGCAAGCCGGAGGGCGGGCTGGTGCAGGAATGCCAGAACCAGGGCATGGCCTTCATGGCCTTCGCGCCGCTCGGCCGGGGCATCCTGGCCGGGCTGTTCCACGGCCCCGCCGACATCCCGGAAGACGACCGCCGACGCGACGATCCGCGCTATCAATCGGGCAATCTGGAACGCAATGTCTCGCTGTTGGGCCAGTTGGAAGAGATCGCCGCCGACAAGGGCATTTCGGTGGCGACCCTGGCGCTGGCCTGGGTCATGCACCAGGCCGGCACCGTCATCCCCATCCCGTCATCCAAAAGCCGCAACCATCTGGAGGCAAACATAGCAGCCGCCGGGGTTAGTTTGACGACTGAGGACCTCGCCTGCATCGAGGCCATCTGCCCCCCCGGCGCCGCGGCGGGACTTAACTAGGGGGCGAACCCCCGCCCCTGCCCCTGCCTAAAGCCGGTGGATGGGGCGTTCGCCCATCAGGGCCTGGCCGGCGAATTCGAAATTGGCCAGATGGGATTGGCCCTGTTGGGATATGGAGAACATGTCGCGCAGGCGGCGCTCGAACGGATTGCTTTCGAACACCGCGGTGACGCCGGCGGCGTGATAGGCCGCGGTGGTGACTTCCCGCGCCTGGTTCGAGGCATGAGTGATGGCGATGCGCAACAGGGCCTGTTGCTCGAGGGTGAACTCGCCCACCGCCTGGGCGGTCTCCCACGTCTCGCCGATCATCTCGACCAGGAACGCCCGCGCCGAGCGCAGCTTGCCCTCGGCCTGGGCGAGGTGCATCTGGATCACCGGGCTTTCGCGGAGCGTGACGGAGCGGTTGTGCGCCACCTTGTCCATCGCCAGGTCCTTGAAGGCGTCAAGCGTCGCCCGGGCGATGCCCAGCGCCACGCCGGTGAAGCCCATGCCGTAGAAAGTCAGCAAGGGGATGCGGTAAAGCGGCCCGGTCTCGCGCAGTTCGTCCAGATTGTCGCGCCAGAAGGTGTGGTCCTCGGCGATGAACTCGTCGGCGACCTCGTAATCGTCGCTGCCGGTGCCGACCATGCCGATGACATGCCAGGTATCGTGCATCTTGACCCGGTCGGCGGGGATGATCATGGTGCGCCGCACCGGGCCGCCGTCGGACGCCTTCAAGGGCGTGCCATCGCTGTCGCAGACCGTCGAATGGCCGCCGAACCAGGTGACGTTGGGGGCGCCGCTGGCGTATTTCCACACCCCGGTGGAGCGGTATCCGCCGTCGGTCTTCACCGCCTTGGCGAGCCCCGCCGGCGGCCCCCAGGCACCAATCGCGTTGGGGGCGGAGAAAATGTCTTCCGCCACGCTGCGGTCCAAAAAGGCGGCGGCTATGGAACAGCCCAGCCCCTGGCCCAGGCACCAAGCCGTGCTGCCGTCGGCGCCGCCCACCACTTCGAGCACCTCCATGAGTTCCAGGGGCGTGGCCTCGCCGCCACCGATGGAGCGGGGCAGCAACATGCGAAACAGCTCGGCGCCGTGCAAGGCCGCCATGACCTCGGCCGGCACCTTGCGGTCCTGTTCGGTCTTGGCGCCGGCGGCCTCGATCATGGGGGCGAGCTCGCGGGCGCGGGCCACCCAATCCCTGGCCGGGGCTTGGGCGTCGGTACTCTTGGTCTGTTCTATATCCTGGGTCATGTTTCCTCCTGTTATATTGCCCATCATAGCCCAATATGCCCCCCTTTTGGCTAGGGTTTCTCGCCGAATCCTTGGGCCTTGGCGTTGCGCCCGGGCCCGCCACCGGCGATAATCACCCATCCGGAACAGTTAATTTGGGGAGAGAATTATGGGAGCCATCGACGCCGACGCCCATGTGGTCGAGAACATCGAGACCTTCCGCTATATCGACGAAGCCGACGCCCATCTGGCGCCGACCGTGGTGGTCCAGCAGAGCGGCGCCGACGTCGCGGGCGAGGCCGGCAACGTGCAGAAGGAATTCTGGGTGATCGACGGCCGGGTCCAGCCCAAGGAAGGCAATATCGGCTTCGACACCCCCGAAGACTCCCGCAACATGACCGACATCGACGCCCGGCTTGCCCATATGGACGAGCTAGAGATCGATGTCCAGGTGCTCTACCCCACCGTGTTCCTGCGTGCCTGGACCCAGAACCGGGCCTGCGAGGCGGTGATCTGCGAGAGCTACAACCGCTGGCTCGCCGACATCTGGAAGCGCTCGCCGGAGCGCTTACGCTGGGTGGTGATGCCGGCGCTGCGCTCCATGGACACCATCCGCGATCAGCTCGAATTCGCCAAGGACAATGGCGCCTGCGGCATCTTCATCCGCGGGTTGGAGTGCGAGATGCGCACCACCAATCCCTATTTCTTCCCCCTGTTCGAACTGGCCGGCGAGCTCGACATGCCGATCTGCTACCATTCCGGCAACAACAGCTTCCAGGTCCGCGACATCTACAAGGATGAATGCGGGTTCGGCCGCTCCAAGCTGCCGGTGATCTCGGCCTTCCACAATCTGCTGATGGACGGAATTCCCGGCCAGTTTCCCAAGGTGCGCTGGGGCTTCGTCGAGGTCAGCGCCCAGTGGATCCCCTATGTGCTGAACGACCTTGAAATCCGCTTCAAGCGCAAGGACCGGCCGTTCTTCAACAACGCGTTGGCCGACAACAACATTTGGGTGGCGTGCCAGGTCACCGACGATCTCGGCTATATCGTCGATTGCGTCGGCGACGACCATCTGGTGGTCGGCACCGATTACGGCCACTCCGACACCTCGTCGGAGATCAAGGCGCTGCGCCTGATCAAGGAAGACGGCAAAATCCCCCCCGCCAGCGTCGACAAGATCCTAAACGCCAACGCGCGGGCGCTCTACGGGCTCAATTAGCCTTAGCCGAAATACTCACCGTCTCGGTAGG
>CBDUSV010000369.1:0-2952 GCA_965369885.1 uncultured bacterium | reverse complement strand
CAATTCCTGGTTCAGTTCCGAAAGGGCGGACGTCGAAGCAACCGCGGTCTGATTGGAAACCAGCGTGTCAGCAGGTGCTTTGGCGGGCTCCTCGGCAACGGGCTCTTCGGCGGCAGGCTCTTCGGCGGACTCTTCCGCTGGCTCCTCGGCGGCGGGTTCTTCGGCGGGCTCTTCCGCTGGCTCCTCGGCGGCGGGCTCCTCGGCGGCGGCTTCAGGTTCCGTCACCTCGGCCTCGTCGGGGGCCTCGTCGGGGGTATCTTCGCCTTCCTCTTCGGAAAGGCTGACGACAGAGCCATCTTCCTCGACAACTTCGGTCAATTCCAGAACCTCTTCTTCCTCGGCCTCTGCCGGCTCGGAGGAGCCATCAGTTTCAGGGGTTTCCGCACTGTCAGCTTCCTCGTCAGCCCCTTGTGGCTTCTCATCATCATCGTTCTCCGAGATGATGCGGCGAATGGAGGCGAGAATCTCCTCCATCGTCGGTTCTTGCTGGGCTTTGGGGTCGCTCTCTGACATGGTCAACCAGGGTTTGGCCAGGATGGCGAAACAGAACTTCGCTTAATTCCGGGCCCAATGAAACAAGAAACCAGTTAAACCCAAGATCAATGTAACAAAAATATCAACATAACGTAAACAAACCCCAATCACCCCACCCCTTATTTGGCGGATTTCCCGGAGCCAAACCATTTTTCCCTGACCGCTTTGTAGTTGTCCTCGAAATCATACAGGGTCACCGGAAGCTTGAGATGCTTGGCGGTCATGCGGCCGATCGCGGCGGTGAGATCGAATCCGGCGACGACCACGTCGCGCTGGGAGCGCACCAGAGAAACCTGGGCATCCAACAGCTCCTGCTCGGCATCGAGAACATCAAGGACCGTCCGTGAGCCCACCTGGGCCTCGATTTTGACCCCCTCGAGGGCGATCTCATCGGCGCGAACTTCCGCCTTGAAGGACTGCACCCGCGCCTTCGCGGTCTGCAAATCCTCCCAGGCCCGGGTCGCCTCCTCGACGGTGCTGCGTTCGGCCTCGGCCAATTCCAAGCGGCGCTGGCTCCCGGTTTGCTTGGCCTCGCGCAGACGCGAATAGACCGAACCCGACTGGTAAAGCGGGACCGTGAGCTCGGCCATGATTTCAGCGGTTTCCCGTTGCCTGGTGCTGGATGAGATCCCTTCATCCTTGGAAAACGAACCCTTGAGCGAAATCCGGGGCAACAGCTCGCCGCGGATCAGATCAACATTGTGGCGCGCCGCGGCTTCATCGAAGCGTGCCGACAACACCTCCGGGTTCTGGGTTCGGGCGCCTTGCTGGGCTTCCTGCTCGGTCTTCGGCAAACTCCTGATCGGCGGCGGCGGCGTCAGTTTGCCCGGCGCCTCGCCAATGACCCTGCGATAGACCGCGCGCGACGAGATCAGGTCGCCTTCGGCCTGAATGCGGTCGGCGGTGCTGCGGGCATGGCGGGCCTCGGCCTGGGATACATCGGTGCGGGTGACCTCTCCGACAAAGAAGCGGTCACGGGTGGCCTGAAGCTGGCTGGAAAGGCGCTGCTCGTTGCGGATATTGAGATCCAGCACCGCCTGGTCCCGGTGCACGTCCATATAGGCCTTGACTGCGTCCTGCAACACATCCTGCTCGGTGCCAAGGAGTCCGGCCCGTCCGGCCTGGACCTGGGCTTCGGCGCGCCGGGTCTCGGCGATGGTGCGGCCGCCACGGAACACCGGCTGTTCCACGGTGATCTCGCCGGTGCGCGGGGTGCGGTACTGCACGACCTCGCTCGAGGACGGGTTGTAGATGCGCTCGCGGGTAACCTCGCCGGTAAGGGTGACCTTGGGGCGCCATTTCGACAGCGCTTGGGGCACCTTTTCGTCGGTGGCGCGCTGGCGTGCGCGGTCGGCCAAAAGGGTGGGGTTGTTCATGTAGGCCTTGGCCAGCGCCTCCATCAGTGTCGCCGCGCCGGCGGGGGTGACCGCCATGGCGGCCATCAGCGCCACGGACGCCATGATCACAAGTGCGCCAGGGGAAAATGCTGCAACTGGTCTCGGCGGTCTCTTCATGTCTCCAACTCTTTTTCTACTGGTCTTTCCCTAAAAGACAAAACTCGCCTCGCGGGTGAATCCCGGCAACATCGGCATCGCAGCGTCGAACAACACCCGGCGCGAAAGCACGCCGCCCGAACGCACCACCATCACCGCCTTGCCCATGCCGCTCTCGTCATCGACCACGGCGCAAAGGCGGCCGCCTTCGGCTAGCTCGTCGCTGATCTGGTCGGGGATGGACGCCACCGCGCCACCGAACAGGATGACGTCATAGGGCGCCTGCTGACCGAGACCCGAGCGCAAATCGGCCTCGACGACGACGGTATTGTCGTAGGCGAGATCTTCCAAGGTGCTGGTCGCGCCGGTGGCAAGGGCGTGGTCGCTTTCAAGGGCAACCACCGTCGCCGCCAACCGTGCCAGGATCGCCGCCGGGTAACCGGTGGCGCAGCCGATCACCAGCGCCACCTCGGTGTCCTTGATCTCCAGGCATTGCAGCATCCTGGCCAGCGCCAACGGCTCCATCAGGAAACGCCCGGAGCCGACATCGATGTCTTCATCCACATAGGCGATGGCCGCCAGGTCATCGGGCACGAAGCGCTCGCGCGGGACCTCGGCCATGGCCGCGAGGATGCGCTCATCGGTGACCTTGTTGGGGCGGATTTGACAATCCACCATGTTGCGCCGTGCGGTGGCGAAATCGATCATTGGTGAATGGTTCTTTCCGGGCGGGGTTTGACTGGTGGCCGCATGTTCGCAGTATGTCTCCGTTAGGGTCTGTATTCATAAAGGGTTGTGGTGCTGGCGGCCCAGGGATCATGACCGGCTAGGAGCGAAAAGCGCAGCAGTGTCCGCCACTTCAAGCTTTTCGCAACGACGTCCGGTCTTGATCCCTGGACCGTCCTTTGCGGATTTACCGGGATTG
>CBDUSV010000368.1:0-2952 GCA_965369885.1 uncultured bacterium | reverse complement strand
CCCGCTGGGTCAGCCCGTCCTCTTCCCACAGGGCGCGGAGGAAATACCACTGGCCGATGGTCACCCCATGGGCGGCGATGCGGGTCTGCAGAACCTTGGAAAAGGCGCGGTGGATGTCGCGAAACAGATAGCCGAGGCTCTTTTCCGGCTGGAATTCCAGCCTGTCGCCATCTTGCTTGGCCGCCGGGGCGCCCTCATCACTCGATTTAGCCATTTTTAGATACCCTCTTTACTTGCCCCAAAGACATGTCCCAGGCCGACTGCTTGTGCCGAAAACCACCGCCCGTCAAGGTGTTATCGGCTGTAAAGCCTGGAAAACTATTAACAACCCGGCCCAAATGGCTGGGTTTCAGGGTGACGGCAGAATTCAAGACCAGGGATTGTAAGCAGGGACAATTAGAAGTCAAAGTTATTATGGCCTACCGGCCCCTGGCCAATCGCCCCCGCCCGCCCCGCTTGCATCGGCTCCTGGCCCGCGATAGGAAAGGTGGTGTTCGGTGGAAGCCGCCGGGAATCGCCCGGAAATCACTGGGATCTAGGCCGTGGATGAAATCAAGCAAGCGATCCGGGCCAAAGCGCAAGAGCTCGGCTTCGACGCCGTCGGCTTCGCCGCGGCGGAGCTCGACGCCGGCGCCGGGGCGGATTTCTCGCGCTATCTCGAGGCCGGTCACCATGGCGACATGGATTGGCTGGCAAGGCGCGCCGATTGGCGCCGGGCGCCCAAGCGGATGTGGCCCGAGGCCAAGACCATCATTGCCTTAGGCATTAATTACGGCCCGGACCACGACCCCCTGGAAATCCACCGCCATGCCAGCCTGGGCGCGGTTTCGGTCTATGCCCAGGGCCGCGACTACCACCATGTGGCCAAGAAGAAGCTGCGCTTACTCGGCCGCTGGCTGGCCGAGACAAGGGGCTGCGAGATCAAGCTGTTCGTCGATACCGCGCCGGTGATGGAAAAGCCATTGGCGGCCAGCGCCGGCATCGGCTGGCAGGGCAAGCACACCAATCTGGTGTCGCGCCGATATGGCTCCTGGCTCTTTCTGGCTGAGATCTTCACCACCCTTGAGATCGCCCTCGACGCCCCGGAGGACGACCATTGCGGCACGTGCCGGCGGTGCCTGGATGCCTGCCCGACCGACGCCTTCCCGGCGCCCTACCGCATCGATGCCCGGCGCTGCATCTCGTACCTCACCATCGAGCACAAGGGCCACATTCCCCTTGAGTTCCGCCGCCCCATGGCCAACCGCATCTATGGCTGCGACGATTGCCTGGCGGTGTGCCCGTGGAACAAATTCGCCGCCCTCGCCCGGGAATTGGCGTTCACCCCCCGCGAAAGCCTGACGGCGCCGCGTCTTGGTGAATTGGCCAGCCTCGACGACGCCCAATTCCGCCGGATGTTTTCCGGCTCCGCCATCAAGCGCCTGGGCCGCGACCGCTTCGTCCGCAATGTCCTGATCGCCCTGGGCAATTCCGGCGACCGGGGCCAGGTCGCGGTGATCGAGGCCCGGCTGGGCGATCCATCGCCACTGGTGCGCGCCATGGCGGTGTGGGCGCTCGCCCGCCTTGTGGACGGGCCCGGCTTCGACCGGCTGCGCGCCCGTTATGGGGCCGATGAGAACGATGACGCCGTGGCCGCCGAATGGCGCGCCCGGACCCCGGTCGCGGCGTGAGCCCAGGACCTGCCACCGATGCCCCGCAGATGAAAGTCTCAGCCTTCGATTTTACCCTCGACCGCAACCTGATCGCCGCCCACCCCGCCGAGCCGAGGGATTCAGCCCGGCTGTTGGTCGTCGGCGATGAATTGTGGGACCGGGGCGTCAGCGATCTGCCCGAGCTGTTGGCGCCGGGCGACGTTTTGGTGGTCAACGACACCAAGGTGATCCCGGCGCGGCTCAGGGGGCGGCGCGGCAAGGCCGGGATCGAACTGACCCTGCACCAACTTGACGGCCCCGGGCGCTGGCGCGCCTTCGCCAAGGGGGCGCGCAAGCTCAGCGTAGGCGACCGCATCGACTTTGCTGAGCATTTCTCCGCCGATGTCACCCATAAGGGTTTGGGCGGCGAGGTCACGGTGGCCTTCAACCTTGAAGGCGGCGCCCTGGCCGGAGCCTTTGAGCGCCATGGCCTGACCCCGCTTCCGCCCTATATCAAGCGCGGCCGCGACCGCGCCGACTTTGAGGATTCCCGCGACCGGGATGATTACCAGACCATGTTCGCCAAGCACGAGGGCGCGGTGGCGGCGCCCACCGCCGGCTTTCATTTCACCCCGGGCCTCACGGCGGCGCTTGAAGCCCGTGGCGTCACCATCGCCGCCATCACCCTTCATGTCGGCGCCGGCACCTTTTTGCCGGTCAAGGCCGCCGATACCTCGGACCACAAGATGCACGCCGAGGCCGCCACCATGACGCCGGTTGCGGCGGACGCCATCAACCGGGCCCGGGCCGCCGGCGGGCGCATTGTCGCCGTCGGCTCGACCGCGTTGCGGACGCTGGAGACCGCCGCCGATGAGGCCGGCCGCCTCAGCCCCTTCGCGGGTGAGACCGATTTGTTCATCACCCCTGGATACCGCTTCCGGGCAACCGATCTCATGGTGACCAATTTCCATCTGCCGCGCTCGACCCTCTTCATGCTGGTCTGCGCCTTTGCCGGGACCGGGCGCATGAAAGCCGCCTACGGCCATGCCATGGCGGCGCGCTACCGGTTCTATTCCTTCGGCGATTGCTGCCTTTTGCATCCGGGGAAGACGGCCACGCCATGAGCGCCAAGCCCTTCGCCTTCGAGGTCCTGGCTGAATGTGGCGCCGCGCGCCGCGGCCGCATCCACACCGCCCACGGCACCATCGAGACCCCGGCCTTCGCCCCGGTGGGAACCCAGGGCACGGTGAAGGCGATGACGCCGGAGGCGGTGGCCCAGACCGGGGCCGAGATCGTGCTGGCCAACACCTACCATCTGATG
>CBDUSV010000367.1:0-2961 GCA_965369885.1 uncultured bacterium | reverse complement strand
TCTCAACCGAGTGGTTTTTGGGCGCCCGGCCAATGTAAAATGGGACACCAAGAAATTACCCGATCCCCATTGCACAGGGAGTTGCCACCATGGCCGTTGCCAAAACAAAGCGTTCAACCGGGAAAACCCGCTGGGCACCCCCCAGCGCCATCCCCAGGGCCGATGTTCTCAGCACATCGCGCGCCGTGCTTCGGCGCAAGGACATCTTAGTTGGCGAACGCGAAGACATCTTCCGCATCCGAACGCTTGGTTTGGATTGGGACATCGGCCTTCGCCTCTATGCGCCGCGCACCAAAAGCCGAATTGCCAAAGGCGCCGACGGCAAGCGGGTGGGTCTGTTCCTGCTCCATGGCGGGTCGGGGGACTTCAAGGCGATGGACACCATCGCAAGCCTGTTTTCGCGAAAGTTCGGCTTCAAGGTGGCGGTGATGACGTTCCCGGGGCGGTTTTATCTGGATGCCAAAAACCGCGATTGGCCTGGCGACACGGTCTCGGAAGATGGCACGGTGCGCACACCGATGTGGCGGAAGGGCGAATATGTGACGCCGGACCAGTACACCCTGGTGCGCGATGCGTCCAAGCGCATGAAATACGGCACCCGGCTCCATGCCCGGGCCAAACCCGGCACGCGCTTCTATGACCGCATGGCGGCTTGGCCGAAAGCGTTTGAGGAGGCCATGAAGACGGCCTGTGCCAACCATTTCCCCGAGGATGAATTTTCGATCTACGTCCACGGGCACTCAACCGGCGGGCCCTATGTCTGCATGTTGAGCCAGCGCGTGCCCAATATCGCCGGCATCATGGCGGTGGAAAATTCCACCTTCGGTTATATCAACGAGGTCAAGCATCTGTGGTCGGGCGGCATCGGCAAGATTGAAGGGTTCGAACGTGTCGCCAAGAAAGGCGAGAAGTGGAAGGACCGGTTCAACGATCTTTACATCCGCACCTGGCGTGACTTGGCCAGATATAAGGGCCCCGAAGCCCTTGGCCAGGAAGGACCCCAGGCACTGATGCGGCTTCCCTGGCTGATGGAAGAAATTCTCGATCGCTGGCGGACCGCCCGCAAGCGGCCCCAGTTCAAGGCCGAATACCTCATCACCCACAACATCACCGGATCCCTTAAGGATGCCGCCCGGGCCGCGGCGCGGCGGCTGAAACTCGATCGCAAGGGCACCAAGGCGCTCACGGATCATTACCTGGGCTATACCAGGGAGCTATCGGGTCCTGGCGTCAAGCCGGTGCCTCCCACCCTGTTTCTCATCACCAAAGACAGCCGCGACCATTCGCCCGAGGTCTATCGCGAGGTGATCATTCCCAAATTCAAGGCCATGAGGCCAGCGCCCAAAATCGCGCTGACCCGGCTCGGCGCCGGTGTCCATTCTTACGCAACGCCCGAGGATGGTCTCCCCCTCGGAGTCGCGCCTGTGGTGGCCAAGTTCTATTTTGACGCCATCACCAGGGGCTTTTACGTGGCCGGTTGATCTAGGCCCCGAATTGCAATTTTTAGGGGGTTTTCCGTACATGGGAACGTCAAGCGAACGGAGGTTCGCCATTGCGCGGGCCGTGCCTTGATTAAGCTCTCACCCTAACTCAGCCTCGAATTCACTCCCACCCCCTACGCGTCAACCTCTACCATGCCGAACAGTTCCCGCGCATTGCCGCCGAGGATCTTTTCCTTGTCGGCGTCCGGCATGTCGGCATTGGTCTGGATGTCCTTGACGGTGTGGGGCCAGGTGGCGATGGGGTCGAGGTGGTCGAAGTCCGAGCCGATGACGATGCGGTGGTTGCGCCAGGCGCGCGCCGTGTCGGCGAGGTAGGTCTCATAAGACGTCGCCGAGATATAGATCCGGTCGAAATACTCGGATGGCTTGCGTTCGAGTTTGAAGCCGTTCTTGGCCTGATAGGCGTCGTAGCCCCGGTGGATGACCTCGTTGTCGAGCTGGGCCTGGAGGAACGGCACCCAGCCGACGCCGCCCTCGAGAAAGGCGAGTTTGAGCCGGGGGAAGCGGTCGAGCGTGCCCGACAGGATCAACCGCGTGATCGAATGGATATAGGTGAAGGAAAAGCCGATGCAGGTCGAAAGGAACCGCATGCCTTCGAAGCGCTCGGCGCCGATCAGCCACGGGTGGGCAACCTGGTCGTCGAACTCGCGCCCGGCGCCATGGATCAACAGCGGGATGCCCAGATCCTCGGCGGCCTCATAGAGCGGCCATATCGAGGGGTGGTCGAGGTCGAGATCGCCAAAACCGCCGGAAATCTTGACGGTGCGAAGGCCCATTTTCTTGGCGCGCTCGAGCTCCCGGATCGCATCCTTGATTTCGGGCAGGAACACCCAGCTGACGCCGATGAAGCGGTCTTCGCCCTTGATCTCGTCGGCGACGAAATCGTTGAAGTTGGTGGCCATGGCGCGGCCGAGGTCGGGGTCGGATTTATAGAGGAAGGGGCGGTTGTCGGGGATCAGCACCTGGATGTCGAAGCCTTCTTGGTCCATCGCATGCTTGCGCATCTCCAGATCCCAGCGCCCGGGATTGAAGCGGTGGATGAACTCGCCGTCGCGGTAGAAACTCACCCAGCCATCGTCGTCATGCTCGATCCGGCCCTTGTCGGGATGGTCGACCCGGTCGAGGAATTCCACCGGCCAGTAATGGGTATCGCAATCGATATACATGGTCTCCTCCCTCTTCACGCGTGGTTTATCAAGCCGCCCCTACTCCCCGCCGCCGCCGCCGCCGCCGCCCGTCAGGCGCTTCAGGCCCTCGAATATGTCCAACGGCAGGGGGAAGACGATGGTCGAGCTTCTCTCGCTGGCGATTTCATGGAGGGTCGAGAGATAGCGCAACTGCATGGCCTGGGGCTGTTTCGCCAGGATCTCGGCGGCTTCGAGCATTTTCCCCGCGGCCTGCTGTTCGCCCTCGGCATTGATGATCTTGGCGCGGCGCTCGCGTTCGGCCTCGGCCTGCT
>CBDUSV010000366.1:0-2967 GCA_965369885.1 uncultured bacterium | reverse complement strand
GGGGATGGCGGGCATAACGGCAGCACGCAACCTGATGGATGGCGGCCATTCGGTCATGGTGTTGGAAGCGCGCGACCGCATTGGCGGGCGAATCAAGACCATTCGCGATTTTTGCGAGGGGCCGGTGGAATGTGGCGCTGAGTTCGTCCATGGCCGCCAGGCGACGACAATAGCCGAGGTAGATAAAGCGGGACTAAATCTGCGGGTTTCCCGTCCGTTCCGGCGCACCGCATTCAACCTGGGCGGGGCCACCCGCTGGTTGCCGTTTTCCCTTTTCCATCCTGAAGCCTGGAGATGCGCCTGGATGCGCCAAGACATTGCCAAATCCCGTCCGCCCGACATGTCGGCCCGGGAATTCATGGACAGGCAAGGCTACCGGGGCCGGGCGCGCATGTTGACCGAAATGACATTTCTGCAGCATTTGCCGGGCAGCGCGGATGATGTTGGCGTCCTCGGCTTTCTTGATGATGGTGTGTTCGAGCTTCAGTCGAGATTGAATCATCGCGTCATTGAAGGCTACGACCAGCTTCCCAAGGCCCTTGCCAAGGACATGGACATTCGCCTGGAAAGCCAGGTTGAGACGGTCTTCTGGGATGCCAAATCGGTGCGGGTTCGCTTGTGTAACGGCGATGAGCATGAGGCCCGGGCGGCGGTCTCGACCCTTCCCATAGGTGTACTGAGATCCGGCGCGGTTCGCTTCGAGCCGGCGCTGCCTGACTCCAAACAGTGGGCGCTCACCAAGATCGAAATGGGGCCGGTTCTTAAGATGTTGCTTCACTTTAAATACCAATTTTGGCCCCAATGGACCGAGTTGATCGCGTGCAGCACGGGGCCAGTCAACCTCTATTGGTCGATCTTTCGGGGCGTCAAGGATAGACCACCCGTGCTCTCGGCCTATGTCATTGGACCACGGGCGGCGGAGCTTTCAGATGCAAGCGAGGAAGAGGTGACCGAGGTTGTTATCGCGGATTTGCAGCGCCTATACCCCAAGGCCGATCCACGCGCGGCGCTGAAAAGCTGCAAATGCATTAACTGGACTCGTGATCCCTTTGCCCTGGGTGGATACTCATACCTCCGAACCGGAGGGCGGGGCGCGCGGGAAAGCCTCCGCGCCACCGACACTGGCATGTTGTTCTGGGCCGGCGCTGGGACGGAATCGCAGCCGATTTCAGAAATTGTCGAGGCTGCATACCGAAGCGGGCTGCGCGTGGCTGGCGAAGTCAGCGCGGCCCTTAAAACCGGAGAGGGCGGAGAGGGCTAGGTGTCCGCTTGCTTCCTGCGGCGCCAATAGGCCCCGCCCTCGTCGAACTGCCAGGCAAGCAGGCCGGGCAGGCCCTCGATCAACTCCCCAAACCTGGTCGCCAGGGAAATTGTCAACATTGCGTCGGCCGGCAATCCCAGTAGCGCGCCTACCATCACATAGCCGCCTTCCTGCACGCCGATCCCGCTGGGCACGACAAAGGCGGCGCTCCTGAGCGCGATGGCGAGGCTGTTCAATATCACCACCTGCTCCAACCCAAGGGGAACGCCGATCAGCCAGGCGATGAGCCAGACCTCTCCCGCCATGACCACGCGCTTGGCCATGCGCAAACCGGTGGATATCGCGATGACGCCGGGCCGGCGGTAAAGCTCGGCTATGATCGCATCCAGATCGTCCGCGCTTTCGATCAGGGATTTCCATCGTTGGCTGCTGGACAAAGCCGCGGCAGGACGAGAAAATTTTCCAAAGGCGCCGCCAATCTGAACCACCACAAAGCCGGCGATGCCAAGCAACATGAGAGCCGTACCGACCAGCGCCACCGTAACCATGGGCTCGTCCGGGGCCACCACAACCAGAAAGCCAATGCCGATCAGTGCCCACAGCAGCACGGACACCGCCTGAACCGTCTTGTCGAGCAGGACCGACGCGGTGGCGTCCACCCCCCGGACCGAGCCCAGGGTGAGGATGCGGGCCTTGACAAACTCGCCACCGATGGTCGCCACCGGCAGCAGGAAATTGACCGACGAGCCAATCCACATGGCGAACGCGGTGTTAGCAAAACTGGGCGTTCGGCCAGGGGTAAACAGCAACCGCCATGACAGTGTCCGCAGCACCAGATCAGGCGGGATGAACAGCGCGACCAACAGGATGCCCCAGCCCGCGGCGGCCAGCCGGTCGGCGACGGAAGCAGCACCCTGCCACACCACCAGCATGATGACGATGCCAAGGCCGATGAGGAATCCAATTCTCATGGTTTTCTTTTTGTCATAACGGGGCGGTCATTTTACCGCCTGATCCGGTCAAAGCAACCTCGCCCTCACGGGCGAAGGCATTGCTTGCCAGTGTTACTCCGCCGCCACATAGGACTTGCCCACGGGCCGAATTCGCGTAGATTCCCCGCGCCATGTCCATTCGGAGATCACGTTCATGACCATCCAATCCTGGGACCAGAGACTGGCTCACATTCTGGTCAAGCCCCTGGTTGCAACGCCGGTTCATCCCAACCACCTCACCGGCCTTAGCCTTGTCATGGGGCTGACAGCAGCCTTTTTGTTCGCCCTCGGCAGTCCTGAATTGGTCAATTGGGCGGCGGCGGTGTTCATCTTTGCAGTTTTCCTCGACCACACCGATGGGGAGCTCGCGCGCCTATCCGGCAAGACCTCTGAGTTTGGCCGCCGCTTCGATTCCGCCGTCAACGCATCCAATTACACCATGCTGTTCATCAGTATAGGCATCGGCTTATCCGCCGGTGAGATGGGGAACGGGGCCATGGCCCTTGGCTTCGCCGCCGGCCTCTGCAATCCGGTGATCTTCTTCCTGCGCATGGGCATGGAAAGCCGTATCGGCGCCAAGGCCATCGCCCATCCGCGCTACGCCGGCATCGAAATCGAGGACATTATTTACCTGATCGGTCCGATCACCTGGATGGGCGGGCTCGAGTATTTTTTCCTGGCCTATGGCTTCGGATCCTTCGGATACTTGGCCTG
>CBDUSV010000365.1:0-3015 GCA_965369885.1 uncultured bacterium | reverse complement strand
AGCGCGCCGAGTTTCCGGTGCAGAGATAGAGGACGCAAAAGGGCCTTACCGCCACCGAAAATTGCTTTAAAGAGCCCGCCTAAGCTATTCAAACATCCAGGAAAACAGCTCCTTGGCCTTGCGGGTGGTTTCCGGCTTGGGCATGTTGACGACGGCGTATTGATCGCGCCAATGGAACGGCCGGCAGGCGTCGATCACGGCGCGCGAATTGGTCAGGTCGCCGATCTCCTTCTTCCATGGCGGGATCGACGGGTCCAACGGCGTCGACAGCGCATTCTTGATGATGTCGATGGAGGTTGCCGGGTCCGAGCGGGTGCACATCGCCCAGATCAGATCCTCCAGATTGGAAACGTCGATGTCGTCATCGACCACCACGACGTATTTGCCGGCATAGGCGCCGGAACGGCACTGGGCGGCGATGTGGCCGGCCTGTTTGGAGTGGCCGGCATAGCGTTGGCGGATCGACACCCCGGTCAATTGGCGCGAGCCGCCGACCTCGTGCTGCCACACCGCGACGATGTCGGGCACGCCGGATTTCTCGATCTCTTCCTTCATCAGTGCCGAGCGCATCACCGCGCGGTAGCGGGCCTGCTCTTCCGGCGGGCGCTGGGGCGGACAGCCCAGGATGATGGGGTTGTTGCGGTGATAGATCGCCTTGATGTCGAGCACCGGCTCGGCCCGCATCTTCGAGCCGTAATAGCCGGTCCATTCGCCGAACGGGCCTTCCGGCGCCATATTTCCCGGCTCGACGAAGCCCTCGAGCACGATCTCGGCATTGGCCGGGAACGGCAGGCCGGTGAACTCGCCCTTGACGCATTGGAGCGGCCGGCCGCGATAAGCGCCGGCGACGTCGAATTCGCAGACCCCATAGGGAATTTCCGAACATCCCATCAGGAAGGTCAAGGGATCGCCGCCAATGACGACGCAGACCGGCATCGGCTTGTTTTGGGCCATGTATTTCTGCCGGTGGATGCGGCCATGCTTGCCCGGTGAGATATAGAACCCGACCCGCTTGGCGTCGTGGATCATCACCCGGTAAGTGCCGACATTGATCCAGTCCTCGTCCGGGTCCTTGGTGACGTTGAAGCTACCGGTGCCGATATAGCGGTTGCCCTCGTCGCCGTCGTGCCACACCGGCGTCGGGAACTTGGTGACGTCGACATCGTCGCCCCGCATGATGTTTTCCAACACCGGACCGTCTTCGACGATCTCATAGGGCATGGGATTCTCGCCGATCTCGCGGAAGCGTTCGAGAAAGGCTTGGCTGAGCTCGATCTTGTCGAGATCGGTGGGGAAGCCCAGGGTCATGTTCTTGCGCTTGGCGGCGAAGAAATTGGTCAAGACCCGCCAGCCCTCGGGCGCCCCGGGGATCTTGTCGAACAGGGCGACCGGCGCGTTCTCGTCATGCTGTAGAAGCTCGGCGGCCATGCCGATCTGCTCTTGCCAGTCATAGCCGTCGGCCAGGCGAAGCTCGCCCAATTTGTCGGCCTCTTCAATCCAACCACGGAGATCGTCGAAAGGCACGTTGACCTTGAGATTGTCGGATACCGGCTTGTCCATGGAATGGTCCCCCAAAGGCGTCTACGGGTTTATTTACGAAGCCTTCTGATTTTACAGGTCCGCCCCGCCAGGGAACAGGGAAAAGAGCCCCCTTATCCCTGGCCGCCGTGGGGGATTGGGTGAGGGATTAGGGGCCGGGGCGGGTGGTGATGACGGTCTCGGACATAAGCGTGCGGTGAACCGGGCATTTGTCGGCGATCTCTAAAAGCCTTGCCCGCATCTCGGGGGTCAGATCCCCATCGATGTGGAGCACCCGGTCGATGCGGTCGATCTTGCCGTCCTCGGTTTCGCAGCTCTCGCAATCGCTGGCGTGGATCTTCTCATGGTCGAGCCCGACGGTGATGGCGCCCACCGGCCACTGTTTTCGTTCCGCATACATGCGAAGGGTCATGGCGGTGCAGGCGCCAAGGCTGGCAAGCAGAAGATCATAGGGTGTCGGGCCGGTGTCATCGCCACCGTAGGCGGCGGGCTCGTCGGCGCCAAACACATGGCGGCCGGCGGTGATGCGCTGGGTGAAGCGGCCTGGGCCGGTCTCTTGGACGGTGACGGCGAATTCCCCCTGCCCCACGTCCTCTGCCTGCTCTTCCAGCTCGCCATCATCCACGTAACGCCCGGCCCAGGCGGCCAGGACCTCGGCGATATATACCGCGTCGGCCTTGCGGCTTAGCAGGTGATCGGCGTCGTCGAGGGACAGGAAACTCTTGGGATGCTTGGCGGCGCCATAAATCTGGGCGGCGTTGTCAATGCCGACGGTCTCGTCGACGGGGCTGTGGCACACCAGAAGCGGGATTTTCATCTTGGCGATCACGGCTTCCAGATTGTGTTCGCCGATATCTTCAATGAACTGTTTCTTGATGGTGAAGGGCCGCCCGGCAAGGCAGACCTCGGCCTCGCCTCGGGCCTCGATCTCGGGGATATGGTCGGTGAACAGGTGGCTGACATGGCCGGGATCCGACGGCGCGCCGATGGTGGCGACGGCGCGAATGCTTTCAATGCGCGGCGCCGCCGCCAGCACCGCGGCGCCACCCAGGCTGTGGCCGATGAGAATCCGGGGCGCCTCGAAGTTGTCTCTGAGATACTCCGCCGCCGCCACCAGATCGTCGATGTTGGAGGAGAAATTGGTGTTGGCGAACTCCCCTTCCGAACTGCCAAGGCCGGTGAAGTCGAATCTGAGGACGCCGATGCCGCGCGCCGCCAGGGCTCCGGCGATGCGCGACGCCGCATAGATATCCTTGGAACAGGTGAAACAGTGGGCGAACAGCGCGATCGCCCGCGCCTGGCCGGTGGGCCGGTCGAAGCGCGCCGCGAGTTCATCGCCGGTGGCGCTGGGAAATGTCACTTTGCGGCTTTCGATGTCCAAATCGGCGGTCGCCATTTTGATCTCCTTATCCAGATCGCGCCGGTGATGACTTGCGGGACGGCCCGGCCCTGGTCCATATTGCGAGCGTTACGCAA
>CBDUSV010000364.1:0-3019 GCA_965369885.1 uncultured bacterium | reverse complement strand
GTCTTAAGCATCCGGACAGGCTGGTTATTGATGTATATCTTCTGGATAGGCAAAAACAGGTGAGACCTCGCAAACTCCTTCCCGATCCGGACAAAAAGAGCCTGCCGCCTTCTTTTGCCGTTCCTGATACGAAGAAGAAAAAGAAGTCCTCGTAGCCTAGCGATACCAAGCCCCCATCCCCGCCAGGATGGGGGCTTGTTGAATCCGCTTAAGCCGAGATCAACCTGGCGCAGGCCTCGACCTGGCCCGGCAGCACGGATCGCGCCGGGAACAGACCATCGGGATCGGCGGCCTCAAGGCGGCATTGCAGCGCTTGTGCCACCACATCGACGTCGAACCCCGCCGGGGGGTGTTCAGCCACGAAGGCGACGGCGACATCGTTCGACACCATTTCGCCGGTCATCCAGCTATAGATATATCGCGCGGGGTAGAGATGGGCGCGCAGATAGGGTTTGTGGTCAACCGCTTCGAGGGTCTCAAGAGTGGCGAAACGCTGGGCCCTTTCCGCCCAGTTGGCAAAGGGCCGGCCACGGAGATAATCGCGGACCTCTTCAAGGCTTGGCCGGGACGGCTCAACGCGCTCACGCTCCACCAAGGTGACGGCATGGTCGAGATAATCGGCCCGGTCCAGCGGCGGAAAGCGGCCGACAGAAAAGCCCCGGTCGGTCCAGAACAGCGATAGTTTAGGAGCCAGTTCAGGGCATATCCGGGCAGCCTCGGTGCACATATCATCGCGCAACTCCTCGCTAAGGCCATGTTCGCTGATGACCCCCATGTCGATATCGCTATAGCGCCGGTTGAAGCCGCCATGGGCGAGGCTGCCGAGCAGATAGACGCCAAGCAGCTCGGCGCCAAGCCGGTCTTGCCAGAACGTGACCATGCCCTTGGCAAATTCGCCCGCGGCAATGCGCACATCATCGTCGGTTGTCGGCATTATTTAACCACCAAGAAACAAACGGCCGATTTCGGCATCGGCGAGCAGTTCGGCGCCGGCGCCGGCCATGGCGAGTTCGCCGGACACCAGAACATAGCCGATATCGGCGAATTCCAAACCCTTCTTGGCGTTCTGTTCGACCATGATGATGGTCTTGCCCTCCTGGCGTTGAAGATCGCCGAGGATCTCGAACACCATTTCGATGAAGCGCGGCTCGAGGCCGATGGAGGGCTCGTCCACCAACAGCACCTTGGGCTCCATGATCAGTGCCCGGGAGATTTCCAACAGCCGGCGCTCGCCGCCGGACAGCACCCCCGCCTTCTGGTCGCGGCGCTCGGCAAGGCGGGGATAGCGGTCGAAGACCTTTTCGGTGGCGTTGCGCGCATCCCTGGTGCCGGCGAGAAGGAACCCGCCCATGTAAAGATTCTCGGCCACGGTCATGTCGGGAAACACCGAATTGTCCTGAAGGATATAAGCGATGCCGGCGCGCGAAAGCTTGTCCTTGGGGCCAAGCCGGGTGATATCCTCGCCATCGACGATGATGGCGCCGGCGTGGATATTGGTGAAGCCATAGATCGAATGCAGCACCGTCGACTTGCCGGCGCCGTTGGGCCCGATCAGGCACAGGGACTGCCCCTCCCCCAGCGCCATATGAAAGCCGTGCAGGATCTCCATCTTGCCATAGCCAGCCACCAGACCTTCGATCCTAACCAGGGGCTCCGGTCCGGCGAGCGCGTCAAGGAGGGCCACGTCAACCATCACTGCCCCCCAGATAGGCTTCGATGACTCTTGGGTCCCGGCGCACCTCATCCGGCGCGCCACCGGCCAACAGCTCACCATGGGCCAGGCAATAGACATGGTCGGCCAGGTCCATGATCACCCGCATATTGTGCTCGATGACCAACAGGGTAATGCCGATGTCGGCGTTGGCGCGCTTGAGCCGGTCGATCAGGCCGTTGATCAGGGTCGGGTTGATGCCGGCGGTGGGCTCGTCGAGCAACAAAAGCCGCGGCGCGTTCATCAGCGCCATGGCGAATTCCAAGAGCTTCTGCTGACCGAAGGAGAGATCGCCGGCAGGCAGATGCCGCTTGTCATGGAGACCGACGAATTCAAGGAGCTCACCGGCGCGCTCGGTGGTTTCCGGCGGATAGGGTGAAAACATGGTCCACAAATCCTCCCCGGCGTGGGGAACGCTGATCAGCATGTTGCGCACGCAATCCATCTGACCGTAGACCCGGGTCTGCTGGAAGGTCCGCACCAGGCCGAGGCGGGCGATCTGCGGCACCCGGAGATGGGAAATCTCGGCTCCATCGAAACGGATCGAGCCATGATCGACCGGGTGAAATCCGACGATGGAATTGAACAGGGTGGTCTTGCCCGACCCGTTGGGTCCAATCAGCCCGACGATGGCGCCTTTGGGGACCGCCAGGGTGACATTATTATTGGCAACGACCCCGCCGAAGGTTTTGGTCACGCCGTCGACTTCCAAAAGCCCGGTCATGGCTCTTTCGTGCCCCCCTGCTCCCCGCCTTCCTGGTCCTGGGTGGCATCGAACAGCTCCGGCCAGCGCTCGCGGACCCAGCCGAGAATGCCGAGGGGGAAGAAGACGACGATGAGGATGATGAGAAGCCCCAGGGCGACGCGCTGCCAGCCCAGCAGGTAAGTCCAGAACAGTTCCTGGGTGACGTGGAAGATCATCGCGCCGATCACCGGCCCCCAGATCGTGCCCTTGCCGCCGAGGATCGCCATCAGCACCATCCACACCCCGAAGGTGACACCGGCGAAGGCGACGTCGCGGGGATCGATGAAGCCGATCATGTTGCCGGCGGCGCCACCGGCCAGCGCCAGGAAGAACGCCGACACACACCACGCCACGGTCTTGTAGCGGGTGGTGTGAAGCCCCATGGCCTCGGCCTTGTCCTCGTCGTCGCGGATGGCGTTGATGGCGAGACCGAAGCGGCCGGCATAGAGCCTGGTGAAGGCGATAAAGCTGGCGGCGGCGAGGATGAAGAACAGATAGGCGAAGAACATCTCCCGCGCCCCGATCTCGCCGGGGTAGAGCGGGGTCTCGAGGCCCGAACCGGC
>CBDUSV010000363.1:0-3029 GCA_965369885.1 uncultured bacterium | reverse complement strand
ATGTGGTCGATAGCGAGGAATACCCGGTGGCCTGGCGGGCTTGAATGCGTCCCGGCCTAGCGGGTCAGGCCATGAGCGAATTCGCATAGGTCTCGGCGAAAGCCGAACCTTCGCGCGCGTCGATATGGACCAATACATATCTGCAGAGGTCAAGCGACTGCATTACATCGTGCAATACGGCGGCCATTTTAAGAAGTTTTTCTGTTGCAACGGTTTCCAAGTTCATAAAATCACGCACATAAATTGCATCAGCCCATAAGAACTGGCGAAAGCCCCTATTTGGATCTTTGTCCTTTATCATCGGTTTGAAACAGCGGCCGGCGATACCATGAAAAGTGTGGAACTGAAAACCTGCGCCACGGAGGAACTGGTCTATATCGGCAAACATGGGCTGGTTCTCATAAAGCTCGACAAATTCCACCTCGGTCTGCACCAGTGTGGTTTCCGATAGCACGCGGGTTGCGTTTTTAAAAACATCAAGCTCGGCGCCTTGAACGTCAATCTTGAAGAAATCGATATCGCGGATTTCCTCGATATCATCGAGCCGGTGGGTTTCAACATCGTGGGTGTTTAGTAACCTGACAAATTCCTCAAGATTTTGAAATTTGTCCAGAAGCGGGGTGTTGGGCCGGTAAAGTGAACCGGTCTCGGTGAAATTGGTCTCGAAGTAAGTCGCCTTGTTTCCATCGCCAATGAATTTGGCGACAAAGCGGTGACTGTCGCCGAATTTGCGGTTCAGCTCCTCACATTCCTCCTCATTGGGCTCGAAGCCGACAACCTTGGCATGACCGGCGCTGACCAGCTTGGCATAAGGCTCTGTGCCCGCACCAAGGGACATGGCGCCAACATCAACAACATTGATCACGCCAATGTCAGGGATGATGTCGTAAAGGCTAAATTTCTGGACCATGGTAACTTCCAAGATTTTGTTGGCAGGACAGTTAAATCACCACCCTCCCAACCGGTTCTCGAGTTGATATGAGAGAAGTGTTCGCTTAACGGATTAGATTAGATTTTCATCATTGTTGGCCGTCGCTGGGTTGCCACACCATTCCCGCCATATGGACCGGAATGACCGTTCCATATCCCTGGCAAAACCTTCTGGATCACATAGTGGGGAGTTTTGCATCCGGCCCCGCAATCCGCATCGGATGGTGTTGAGACGATCCGGGTTCAACGCGAGAGCGACAGCCGTCTCAACGTATTCATTCACGGATTTCGCGATCAACTGATCCTGGCCAATTGTGGTCAACAGGCTGGCCCCAACACGCGCCGCATGACGTCCACCCAGCAACGTCACCACCGGAACACCCATCCACATTGCTTCACAAGTCGTGGTCGTGCCGTTGTATGGGAAGGGGTCCAGGGCGATATCAATTTGGCCATATTCGGCCAAATGGGCCTGGGTTGAGGGGCTATGAGGCAGCAGTGTCAAACGATCCTGATCCACGTTTTCGGCCTTGAGCAGGGATAGATAACGCTGGCGAACCGCTTGGCACGTCAAGGATTTGTGTTTCAGCACCAACCGCGAACCAGGGACCTGCTTGAGGATGAGCGCCCAGGCATGGACAACAGCCGGCGTGACTTTAACCAGATTGTTGAAACTGGCAAAAGTGATGTGACCCGCCACGGTCCTTGGAGAGGGGGCAAGGTCAGGAGCATCTTCGCACGGCCGGTAACAATGGAACCCGTTCGGCAAGCGAATTAACCGTTCGGCGTTCCAGTTCCCCGACAAGTCTGGCGGATCGACGATGTCATCCGTAAAACGGTAATCGATGGTCGCGAGACCACTGGTATCGGGATAACCCAGCCAAGTCACTTGAAGCGGCGCCGGTTTCCTGGTGAACATCAGGAGGCGGTTTCCCGCTGTATGGCCCGAGAGGTCGACCAGGATATCGATTTGGTCGTCTCGAATGGCATCCACCACCGCCTGGTCGTCAAGTGCGACGATATTTCGCCATCCCTCGACCATCGTGCGCAAACGATTGGAAGTGGCATCTTCCTGGCTGGTGTTGGAATAACAAAAGATCGCGAAGGCTTGCCGATCATGGGCGGCAAACAAGGATTCCACGAAGAAGCCGACCGAATGTGTACGAAAATCGGCGGACACAAAGCCAACATTCAAGCGTTTCTCCGGATCATTGACATGGTGGTGTTGGCGACTTTGTGGCTGAAGGGGCGTTCCATGATTTTCATTCCAAGACAAGTGCTCTTGGAACAATTTGTCCGATGTTACCTCGCCATATTGCATGGCAAGCAGGAGATTGCTGTGAGCGACGGCGAAATCCGGCTTGAGAGATAGGGCCTTATGGTAGCTGGCGACGGCATCCTCCAGCCGTCCCAATTTCTCAAGGGCATTACCCAGGTTGCTGTGGGTCTCGGCGGCATTCGGATTGAGGGCAAGGGCCTTATGGTAGCTGGCGACGGCATCTTCCAGCAGTCCCATTTTTTCAAGGGCGTTTCCCAGGTTGCTATGGGTATCAGCGGTATCCGGTCCGAGGGCGAGGGCCTTATGGTAGCTTGCAACCGCATCCTCCAATCGCCCCAGTTTCTGAAGCGCGTTGCCCAGGTTGCCGTGAGCATCGGCGAAATCCGGTTTGAGGGCGATGGCCCTGTGAAAGCTTGCGGCGGCATTATCCAGCCGTCCCAGTTTCTCGAGCGCCGCTCCCAGGTTGCTGTGATATTCGGCGATGTCGGGAGTAATCAGAATGGATTTGGAGATGAGTTGGACGGCAATTTCATACCTGCCGTCTTGGCATGCAATTGCCCCTAGCAGATGATTGGCTTCAGCCTGGTCGGGATCAATTTCAAGAACTTGACGGTAGATGGATTCCGCTTCTTTCAACCGTCCTGCTTGGTGTTGTTGAAACCCATTTTGAATTAAGCCTTCTACATCGGAATTTGGAATCCGTCCCCTGGCCTGATCCGAGATTTGGGTTTTTTGACGGCGAGACCCCCCAGTTTTTTTGGCCTGTTTCGCCAATTTCTTTTGGTGACGCCGATTTGCTCTATTCATCGATCACGTATCC
>CBDUSV010000362.1:0-3043 GCA_965369885.1 uncultured bacterium | reverse complement strand
CGCTATTTGATGTCGTAGAACTTCTTGGTCCGCCCGGTGATCTCGTTGTACATCACCATGATGTGGACCTTCTTGAAGCGCCTCTTGTAATTGCGCCGTCTCGCCGCTCAATGGCGCCGGCATCGAGGCTCTGTTGCGGCGCATCCATGCCGCCCCCGCCGATGTCATCGCCGCCGCCCGCAAGGCGGTGCCCAAGCGCTCGAAGCGAAAGAAGCGGAAGAAGAAAAAGTAGTCCGGCGTTTGGCGCCGATCCCGGGTGGGTGGGGCGTTTGTGACACTTAACCATTTCGGCCGGGTTGTGTTAGAGTGCCGGCGCCGGAGCTTGGGGGGGTGTCCCCGATCCCGGCGAGGGTGGCACCAATGCGGATATCAAACTCCATATGGCTGCCTATCGGCCCCTTATGCGTTGCCATGGTGGCGCTGGTCTATGGCTGGGTCTCGGCCGGCAGCTGGAGCGGCAGGACCGAGGCCGGCGTCGCCGCCTATCATCTGGATGATTACGCCACCGCCGGGCGCCATTTCACCGCCGCCCTGGCCAAGGCGGAAGGCTTGAGGGCCGTCAATCCGCGCCTCGCCACCTCATTGCACAATCTGGCCGCGGTCCGCATCGCCCAGCACCGTTATGGCGACGCCGAGCCCTTGTTGGTCCGTGCCCTGGAGGTCCAGCAACGCAACTTGCTCGCCCATGATCCGGCCCTGGCCCGCACCCTCACCGATCTTGGCGATCTCTATCATCTGGTGGGCCGCCTGGATGAGGCCGAGAGGCTGTTTCTGCGCGCCAAGGCCATCGTCGAGGCGGACCGCGGGCTGGTCCACCCGGACCTGGCGGACTCACTCGAGCGCCTGGCGGAGCTTTACCACGACCAGGGCCGCCTGGATGATGCCGAACCGTTGCACAAATGGGCGCTTTCCATCCGCAAGGCCGCATTGGCGCCGGACCATTCCGACATCGCCCTTAGTCTCAACAATCTCGGCGCGCTTTACGTCGCCCTTGGCAAGTATGCCGCCGCCGAGAAACTTTATCTCGACGCGGTGAAGATCAGGGCCAAGCCGGGGGCGTCGGAACCGTCGGCGCTGGCCACCAGCCTGGGCAATCTGGCCGAGCTCTACCACGAACAGGGCCGCTTCGCCAAAGCGGAGCCGCTGTTGCGCCGGGCGCTCGCCATCGACGAGAAGGCCCTGGGCCCGGATCATCCCAACATCGCCATTTCCCTCAACAATCTGGCGGCGATATATCAGGAATGGGGCGACTATGACGGCGCCGAAAAACTGAGCCGAAGGGCCCTCAATATCTTCGAAAAAGCCTTGGCATCGGTCGGCGGCGTCAAGGGAATACCAGCCGCCGACGGGGAGGCCAAGGGGGGGCGGCGCAAAACCTATATGGGGCCGGAATACCAGAACATCATCTTAGGGTTAGACAATCTGGCGCGTCTCTATCTTCGCCAGGGAAAGCTCACCATGGCCGAGGATTTGAGCACCCGGGCCCAGGCGATCCGGGCGCGCTATATCGCGAGCCGGGAACGGCACTGAGTTCGCTGTCGCCCGCCGCCCAAACCCTTTTCATGGGGATATTGTCTCGGCCCCTGTGGTGGGGTATTTTTTGTTGTCGCCATATCCCAATTGGCCCCATTGGCGGTTTCGACCCCGGCGCGGCACTTCACCGCCGGCAGGGTTTCTTTGAGATTGGATCAAGTGAGCACGAACACTGCAACCAGCGGCGTTACCCGGACGGCGGAGCCCGAGCCAGGCGGCAATGAGGATTTTCACATCCACGCCTTTCGCGGCCGCCCCAAACCGGATTTCGAAATCCTGTGGCGCATCACGCGCATGGCGTTGCGCTATCGCTGGCGCATGGCGGTCTCGGTCGGCGCCACCATCATCGCCGCCCTGTTCCAATTGATGGTGCCCAAGTTCGTCGGCCAGGCGGTGGACCACGCCCAGGGGCTGCTCGCCGGTGGTAGCGACGAAGTCGCCCGAAGTGCCTTGATGACGGCGGCGTTGATGCTGCTGGGCGCCAGCGTTTTGCGCGGCCTTTTCACCATGGTGCACAATTATCTGGGCGAATCGATCGGCCAGAACATGGGCTACCAGCTTCGCCTGATGTATTACGAGAAGCTACAGCGTTTAAGTTTTTCGTTCCACGACCGGGTCCATACCGGCGATCTCATCACCCGGGGCATGCTCGACATCGAAGGGGTGCGGAAGTTCGTCGATTCGGCCTTGCTGCGTGTGGTTCTGTTGGTTCTGCTGGTCGGCATCGGCGCCTATATGTTGCTGAGCTCCGATCTCGTGCTTGGCCTGTTCGCCCTCAGCTTCGTTCCCTTCGTCGCCTGGCGTGCCGTCGTCATGCGCTTCAAGCTCGGCATGAGCTGGCGCCGGCTGCAGGAACGGCTTTCGCTGCTGACCACGGTGATGAGCGAGAACCTGGAAGGCATCCGCATCGTCCGCGCCTTCGTCGCCCGTCTGTTCGAGATGAACAAGTTCCACCGCGCCTCGGACAGCGCCCTGGCGCTCGCCATGCACCGTATCGGCATCCGTATGCGCAACACCTCGGCGATGACCTACGCCTATTTCTGCGCCATGGGGCTGGTGTTGTGGATGGGCGGCCTCAAGATCATCGATGGTGAGATCTCGGTCGGCAAACTGGCGGAATTTCTCGCCTTCATGACCATCCTGCAGATGCCGGTGCGCCACACCGGCATGATGATCAACGGCTTCGCCCGGGCCTCGGCGTCGGGCGCCCGGCTGTTCGAAATCCTCGATCTCGAGCCCGCGGTCACCGACAAGCCGGACGCGCCGGATCTCGAGCTTAAGGACGGGGTGTTGCGCTTCGAAGATGTGCGCTTTGCCTACCGGGACGAGGCCGGCGACCATGACGTGGTGTCCAACATCAACTTCGAGGTCCGCCCCGGCGAGACCGTGGGCATCGTCGGCCCGCCGGGCAGCGGCAAGTCGACCATCGCCCATCTGATACCGCGGTTCTATGACGTCACCGGCGGGCGCATCACCATCGACGGCCAGGACATCCGCGACGTCACCCTGG
>CBDUSV010000361.1:0-3049 GCA_965369885.1 uncultured bacterium | reverse complement strand
CTAAGCAGATAGGACCCGCGCTCAGCCGTGCTTGGCTGTCCTGGATGGGGCTTTCCCTGCTTCGCCGGTGCCGTCGAGGCAAGCCTCGATCTGCTGGCGGGAGAGGGATTCGTGCTCCTCGAGATCTGCGACCAACTGTTTGATCCGGCTTTTGTGCTGATGGATGATCTTGGTGGCGCGGTCTTCGGCCTCGACCAGCAGGTCACGCACCGCCTGGTCGACCTCGTGGGCGGTGGTCTCGCTGAAACGGCGCGGCTGGGCGATTTCACGGCCAAGGAAGGGGTGTTCCTCGCTTTGCCTGAGGTCCATGGGCCCGACCTTGTCCGACATGCCCCAGCGGGACACCATGGCCCGCGCCAGGGCGGTGGCCTGGCTGATGTCGTCGTCGGCGCCGGATGATACGCTCGCGAGGAACACCTGTTCAGCCGTCCGCCCGCCCAGCATGACCGCCAGACGGTCGTGCAGATATTCCTCCGGCAGGGTATGGCGCTCCTCCTCCGGCAATTGGTGGGTACTGCCGAGCGCGCGGCCCCGGGGGATGATGGTCACCTTGTAGAGAGGATCGGCGTTGGGAAGGAAATGGGCCGCGGCGACATGGCCGGCCTCGTGCACGGCGAGACGGTGGCGCTCTTCGGGCTGGATCGCCATGGTGCGGACGGAACCCATCAGCAGCTTGTCGCGCATCTCGTCGAAATTGGCGGCGGTCACGGCCTTGGCATTCTTGCTCGCCGCCATGATCGCGGCCTCGTTGCACAGGTTCTTGATGTCGGCGCCGGAAAATCCCGGCGTGCCGGCGGCGATGACCTTCAGATCAACGCTTTTGGCCAAGGGAAGCTTGCGGGTGTGAACCTTGAGGATAGCAAGGCGCGCTTCGCGGTCGGGCAGATCAAGGGTGACATGGCGGTCAAACCGGCCGGGGCGCAACAGCGCCGGGTCGAGCACGTCGGGCCGGTTGGTGGCGGCCAGCACGATGACCGCCTCATGGGCTTGGAAGCCGTCCAGTTCGGCCAGGATCTGATTGAGGGTCTGCTCGCGCTCGTCATGGCCACCGCCGAGCCCGGTGCCGCGGACGCGGCCGACGCTGTCGAGCTCGTCGATGAAGATGATGCTCGGCGCCCGTTTCTTGGCTTCGTCAAACATGCGCCGCACCCTGGACGCACCAACACCGACGAACATCTCGATGAACTCGGAGGCGGATATGGCGAAGAATGGTACTCTCGCCTCGCCGGCCAGGGCCCGGGCCAGTAGGGTCTTGCCGGTCCCCGGCGGCCCCATGAGCAGCACGCCGCGCGGCACTTCCGCGCCCAGCCGGGTGAATTTATCCGGATTGCGCAGGAATTCGACCAGCTCCGCCACCTCGCGTTTGGCATTTTCCTGGCCGGCGACATCATCGAAAGTGGTTTTCGGCGGCTCCTTGGATTCCTCGCGGGCGGGGCCTTCCAGGAAACTGCCGATGTCGCCGCGTGAACCGACGCCGCCGGCGACATTGCGGTACATGCGCCGCCAGAACCACCAATAGACGCCTAGGAACAACAGCCATGGCAGCAGGCCGAGCAGGATACGCCAACCGCTCTGTTCCTCCTTGTCCACGATGTGCATCTGGACGCTGGAGACCTCGAGCGCGGGCAACAGTTCCGGATCGCCAAAGGCCGGGACCTGGGTGCGGAAATGGATGGATTCGCTTTCATCCGGCCCCAAAGGCTGCGGCTGGCGAAGCTCGCCTGTGATCGAATTGCCCTTGAGCTCGATCTTCTTGACGGCCTTTTCAGCGACCAAGGCCTTGAAGCTGGTATAGGGGATTTCGACGGTGGCCTGGCGCTCCGGCATCTGCACGCCGGCGAACAGCAGGAACAGCAGGACGACCGCGATCAGCAGGAATGTCGGCAGCCATTTCGGCCATTTATTCATTCGCGCCGTCCCTTCCGATCAATGGCACGGTCTAGGCGGATTCCGCTTTGTGCACTTCCTCGTACTTGGCCATTTGTTCGGGGGTGGCTTCGGTCTGGTATTTCGCCTTCCACTCATCATATGGCATGCCGTAAACGATCTCGCGGGTCTGGGCATAAGTGAGATCAAGGCCCTTCTCCTCGGCCGCGGCCAAATACCATTTCGACAAGCAGTTGCGGCAAAACCCTCCCAAATTCATCAGATCGATGTTTTGCACGTCGGTGCGCTTGCGCAGATGCTCGACCAGGCCTCGAAAGGCCGCCGATTCCAGTTCAATACGGGTCTGTTCGTCCATGATCCTCTCCTGAAGTTTTATTATGGTTGGACCGTTACTTCGCCTGCCGGGTCCTCTGCCCATCTTCTAGTGTTCTGGCGTCTGAATCAATTCCCTCGATGGTTGCCTCGATCAGCATATCGACCACGGCCTCGAGGGCTTCGCGCTGATTGGCGCCGTCGGCGATGGCTTTCTCATAGATCGAAACCTGACGATGGGCGCTGGTGCCCTGGGCGGTGATGTTACGGGCATGCATGACCTCGGGAACACAGTCCAGGGCATCGGCGTCCTCGCCGATCAGATCAAGCAGTTCCTCGACCAATTCGGCGCAAGGCACGACCTCTCCCCTGCCGAAATCGACCAGGCCCTGGTCGATGCCGTAGCGTTGCGCGCGCCAGCGGTTCTCGTTGATCAGCATGCGCGGATAGCTCCGCCAGCGCTGGTTTTCACGCCTGAGGCGGTAGAGCATGCGAAGGGTGCATTGATAGAGCGCGGCAATGCAGGCGGCGTCGTCGAGCCGGGTGCAGACATCGGTGATGCGCATTTCCAGGGTCGGGAACCTGGCGCTGGGGCGGAGATCCCACCAGATTTTGGTGGCGTCCTCGACCAGATCGGCCTGCTTCATGATCTCGACCAGGCGGAGATATTCGGTATAGCTGTCGAAGTGTTCCGGCAGGCCGGTGCGCGGCAACTCGTCCCAAACGCACAGCCGGTAGGATTTGAGGCCGGTCAATTCGCCATGCCAGAACGGCGACGACGTGCTCAGGGCCAGAAGATGCGGCAGGAAATAGCTCACCTGGTTCATCAGGTCGATACGAAGGTCTTCGT
>CBDUSV010000360.1:0-3057 GCA_965369885.1 uncultured bacterium | reverse complement strand
CACACCGAATTGTGAAAGTGGGTACTCGACCGGTCATGATCCCTGGGCCGCCAGCACCACAACCCTTTATGAATACAGACCCTGATGGCTGGCCGGGGACGAGGTGGCGGACGTGGACGGGGCCAAGGGTCGCGCTCGGGGGCTCCTACCATCGGCCAACACCGCACCCCCCGTGTCCGGGTCAAGACCGCGAAGGGCCGCAAGACGTCCTCGACCCGCTGGCTGGAACGCCAGCTCAACGACCCCTATGTCGCCGAGGCCACACGGCTTGGCTACCGCTCGCGGGCCGCGTTCAAGCTTGGCGAGCTCGACGACCGTTTCCATTTTCTTGGGCCCGGCAAGCGGGTGGTCGACCTTGGCGCCGCCCCCGGGGGCTGGAGCCAGGTCGTGGTGGAACGGCTCGGTGGGGGCCAGGGGGACCAGGTGATCGCCGTCGATCTGACCGAGATGGACCCCATCCCCGGCGTCACCATATTGTTGCTCGACTTCCTCGCCGATGAGGCCCCGGACGAGATCAAGGCCGTCCTCGGCGGCGAGGCGGATGTGGTTCTCAGCGATATGGCGTCGCCGGCCACCGGACACACCGGCACCGATCATTTGCGCATCATGGCGTTGTGCGAGGCCGCCTTTGAATTCGCCCGCGCTGTCCTGGCCCCGGGCGGCAGCTTCATCGCCAAGGTCCTGGTGGGCGGCACCGAGCAGTCCTTGCTGGCGACCCTCAAGCGGGAATTCAAGACGGTGAAGCACGTCAAGCCGGCGGCGAGCCGGGCGGAATCGGCGGAAATCTACGTCGTCGCCCTTGGCTTTCGGGGCCAGGCAGGTGAGGACGACAAGCCCGAAGATTAAAGATGCAGGCTTTCGCTCAGCTGCTTGACGGAGGGATTTTCCGGCAGTTCATGGATCGAGAGGTTGGTCAAATCCTTGGCAAGCTCGGCGATGACGCAGCCGGATGCCAACTTGCCGAGGGAGCTTCGGAGTTCCCCCAGGGTCTCGGGCGGCGCCACCAGGATAAGCCGGTCGAAGGCGCCCTTGCCCGCCGCCTTGTCCAGGACCTTGGCCATGGATTGGGCGAATTTTTGTTTTTCAAAACGGTGCCAGTCGACCCTGTTTTCCATGCTGTGGCGTCCGCCACCGGCGCGGTCGAAGGTGCGGCCCGGCTTGTCGGTGCCAAGCTCGCGGGTCGCCACGTTGATGCCGGTATAGTCCTGGGCGGGGACGGGCTGGAGGCCCTTGCCGGGCCCTTGATTGGCGACGATATGGGCGCGGGCGCCATCGGCGATCAGTATCCAGGTCGTCTGTGTCTTGAAGCGCATGGTTAGCCATCCTGGTCGAGGAGCCCGTGGCCAATGTCGCCATGCCAATCACACCATGATCGTGAAGGGGGGTCAATCTTAACCGGTGAGAGCACTGGGCTTAGCGGTGAGGAGACCGGCCCGATTGCGGCGGTTTTGGCCGGGGGTGATGAATTTATCGTTTTCGCTCTCAATCCCCTTGGCTTTACGCCAGTGATATGTATGATGCGCGCCAATCCAGGATAAGAGGTCGGCATGGAGATACGGGAAGCCCTCGCCTTTGACGATGTGCTGCTGACGCCCGCCGCATCGGAGGTTCTGCCCGCCACCGCCAATCTTCAAACCCGCCTAACCCCTGAAATCGAACTCGGTATTCCCCTGGTCTCGGCGGCCATGGATACGGTCTCGGAAGCCGCCATGGCCATCGCCATGGCTCAGGCCGGTGGCATCGGCGTCATCCACAGAAATCTCGGCATCGAAGCCCAGGCCGACGAAGTCCACAAGGTCAAGAAGTTCGAATCCGGCATGGTGGTCAATCCGGTGACGATCATGCCGCAGCAAACCCTTGCCGATGCCTTGAAGCTGATGGCCGACCATAAGATTTCCGGCATCCCGGTGGTCGAGCGCGGTGACGGCAAGCTGGTCGGCATCATCACCAACCGCGACGTTCGTTTCGCGTCGAACCCCAATCAGCCGGTCGCCGAACTGATGACCAAGGACGGCCTTGTCACCGTAGGCGAGGGCGTCGACAAGGAAGAGGCCAAGCGATTGCTGCATCAGTACCGCATCGAGAAGCTTCTGGTGGTCGATGGCGATTACCGCTGCATCGGCCTCATCACCGTCAAGGATATCGAAAAGGCCCAGCTTTACCCGGATGCCTGCAAGGACGACAAGGGCAGGCTGCGGGTCGCCGCCGCCACCGGCACCGGCGACAAGGGCATAGCCCGGGCCGAGGCCCTGATCGACGCCGAAACCGACGTCATCATGGTTGATACCGCCCACGGCCATTCGGCCGGGGTGCTCGATGCTGTCAACCGCATCAAGGGATTGAGCAACTACGTCCAGGTCGTCGCCGGAAATGTCGCCACCGCCGACGGCGCCAAGGCCCTGATCGACGCCGGCGCCGACGCCGTCAAGGTCGGCATCGGGCCGGGCTCGATCTGCACCACGCGCATCATCGCCGGTGTCGGCGTGCCCCAGCTGACGGCGGTCCTCGACGTGGTCGAGAAATGCAAGAAGCACGACGTCCCGGTGATCGCCGACGGCGGCGTCAAGAATTCCGGCGATCTCGCCAAGGCCATCGCCGCCGGCGCCGATTGCGTCATGATCGGCTCACTTCTGGCCGGCACCGACGAGAGCCCCGGCGAGGTCTTCCTGTATCAGGGCCGGTCCTACAAATCCTATCGCGGCATGGGCTCGGCGGGGGCCATGGCGCGGGGTTCGGCGGACCGCTATTTTCAGCAGGAAGTGGCGGATACCTTGAAATATGTTCCCGAAGGCGTCGAAGGCCAGGTGCCCTATAAGGGGCCGGTGCGCGAAGTCCTGTATCAACTGACCGGGGGTCTGCGCGCGGCCATGGGCTATACCGGGAACGCCACCATCGCCGACATGAAGCGCAACTGTAAGCTGGTGCGCATCACCGGCGCCGGGCTCAGGGAAAGCCATGTCCATGATATCTCGATCACCAGGGAATCGCCCAACTACCGCAGAGAGACATGAGCGAGACATGAGCGAGACATGAGCGAGACATGAGCGGCCGGCGACG
>CBDUSV010000359.1:0-3067 GCA_965369885.1 uncultured bacterium | reverse complement strand
TCCAGCCGTTCGACCCGGGTCAGCTCGGGGAACAGTTTCCAGCATGCCGCGGCGACGATGATCGAGCCGATGCCGCCGACCAGGACGGCGGGGATGGCGCCGATGAGGACCGCCATGGAGCCGGCGCGGAATTCGCCGATCTCGTTGGACGCGCCGGTGAACACCGAGTTCACCGCGCTGACCCGGCCGCGCATCTCGTCGGGGGTGGCGATCTGCACCAGGGTGAGGCGGATATAGACGCTGACCATGTCCGCCGAGCCCATCGCCGCCATCGCCGCCATGGACAGCCAGAACAACTGCGAGATGCCGAACACGATGATCGAGGCGCCGAAGATGAAGACGGTGAGATAGAGGATGCGGCCCACCGCACGGGTGAGCGGGAACTGGGTCAGGGCCAGGGCGCTGACCACGGCGCCCGCCGCCATGGCGCTGCGCAGGAACCCGGCCTCGGCGGCCCCGCCCCCTAGGATGTCCTTGGCGAACACCGGCAACAGCGCGGTGACGCCGCCCAATATCACGACGAACAGATCAAGGGTGATGGCGCCGAGAATGACCTTCTTTGCGAACACGTAGCGCAGCCCGGCCAGCAGCGTCCGGAGGTTGGTGGGCTCCTTGCCGTCACGCCTGATCCGGGTTCGGATCGAAGCGGTGGCGACGATGGCGATGGCCAAGGACACCACCGCGGTGGCGTAGACCACCTCCGGGCCGGCGAGATACAGCATGCCCCCCAGCGACGGGCCGACCATCTGGGAAGCTTTGGTGCCGGACGTGTACCAGGCCACCGCATTGGGAAAGATGTGGGCCGGCACCAGGTTGGGCACGATGGATGATGAGGCGGGCTGGAAAAACGCCCGGCCCGTCCCCAACACCGCGACGATGACGAACACCGGCCAGATGGGGGTAGCACCTGCGCTCGACCAATACAGGAACATGGCGGCCGCCATCATCATCACCCCGTAGCACACCGCGATCACCATGCGCCGGTCGAAGCGGTCGGCGACATAGCCGGTGATGAGCGCGAAGCCGAACGCCGGGGCGAAGGTGGCGAGGCCGATATAGGCCAGATTCATCGCGTCACCGGTCAGGTCATAGACCTGAAAGGTGATCGCCACCGCCACCATGTGCATGGCGATGGTGCAGAACACCCGGCCGATGAGAAACAGCACGAAATCACGGTGGTGAAAGGCCGCCATGCCGGCGGTGGTGGGTTGGCCACCTTGTTGGGCTTCTTCGTTTGGCATCCGGGGGCCAGTCTAAACCCAACGCGGCGCCACTTCCATATTGCCGATGCACATCGCTAAGGCTATTTTGATGACCAGATTTGGGGGGAGACATGAAACCATTCGTCGCATTGTTCACGCTGCTGGCTTTTCTGATTGCGGGCGCGCCCGCCGAGGCCAAGGGCCACCAGACCGCGTTCCAGAAGAAAGTCGCCCAGGTGATGAAGATGAGGCACCGCAGCGCCAAAAACCGCACCCGGGACCGCAACCGGGACCCGGTGCGGGCGCTGCATTTCTGCCGCATGAATGACCGTATGAAGGTGATCGATTGGGCGCCCGGCCGGGGCTGGTACACCGAGATATTGGGCCCGCTGCTCATGGACCACGGCACGCTCTATGTCTCGACGCTGGCGGCGTCGCTGCGCCGTCTCGATAAGCTTTTAAGGCGGGCGCCGATGTCGAAGGTGAGAAAGCTGCCGGTCGATGTCAGCCGCCATCCGGTGTCCCACGACATCACGGTGAACAAGCTTGATTTCGGAATGGATGACGCGGACATGGTGCTCAACTTCCGCGAATATCACAATCTGGACGCCTCGACCGTGCTCCAGTTCAACCGGGGGGTGCTGAAGGCGCTCAAACCCGGCGGGTACTATTGCATCATCGACCACACCAGGCGTCACATGGAACCCAACATCCATGAGAACCGCCGCCGCGTCGACCCGGTCAAGGTGATCAAGCAGGTGCTGGACGCCGGTTTCGCCTTCGTCGCCTATTCCGACATGTTCCTGCGCCCGGACGACGAACTCCGCTTCGAGGTCGGCCGGCGCACCGTCAGGGGCAACACCGACCGCTTCACCCTGCTGTTCCAAAAGCCCGCGCGCTAGTCGCTGGTTGGGCTCAGGCGTATGTCTCCGCCATGGCGGCGAAGAAGCCCTCATTCCGCAAACTCTCATACACGCTTGAATCCATGTAATCGTCCGGATTGGCGCTCAAACCCGGCGTCACCGTGGCGATGACGTTTTCGGCGCCGTCGCGGGTCAATTCGGCGTTGGCCGGGGTCTGGGATTTGAAATTCTCAAAGGTCGCCTCGATGATGGCGGGCTCGGTGAGGCCGAGCTCCCGGGCCAGGACCTCTTTCGCCCGCACCCCGTCGGCCACCGCCAAATAATTGCCCTCCACCGTTGCGCGCAGGAACCGCTCGACGGCATCCCGGTTGGCCTCCAGATAATCCCGGCCCACCACCAGCCCGGAATAGAGCCAGGGGATGCGCTCGGCCAGCAAATCGATGATCACATGGACGCCCAGCGCCTGGGCGCGGGACCGGTAGGGCTCGCCCAGCATGGTGGCCGCCACCTGGCCGGTGCGCACCGCGTCAAGGCGCTCGACCCCGATCTCTTCGAAGCCCATGTCGGTGCGCGCGAGGCCGAGCTTGGCCAAGCCCAAGGTTGTGGTGAGGTCGCTTTCCGAACCGGTTGAGCTGATGCCGACGATGCCGCCCTTCAAGTCCGCCGCCGTCGTGATCCCCGGCGCCGTGAACAGGGCCGAACGGATGACGTTGCTGAGCGAGCCGATGGTGGTGACGGCATGTCCGGCGGCGTTGGCCCGCACCACCGAGGACATCCCGATATGCATGAGGTGTAACCGCCCCGAGGTCAGCGCCGGCCCGGTGTCACTGCCGCCAACCATCTCGACAATCTCCACGTCGAGCCCATGGTCCCGGTAAAGCCCGGCCGCATCCGCCATCCAGATGGCGAGGAACGTATTCGCCGGCGAAGCCTTGCCGATCTTGAAAGGGATGAGGTCGGTGGCGGGCATTGTTTTTGGTCCTTCCGTGTGCGGGCTTTGAG
>CBDUSV010000358.1:0-3083 GCA_965369885.1 uncultured bacterium | reverse complement strand
CCTTCGGCATTCTTGAAGGTGACGATGCCGGAAAAGGAAATGTAAAGCCCAAGTTCCAGTGCCTTTTCAGCAACTTCCGGGGCGGCGCTAAAGCAATGAATAAGACCAGGAAACGGCCCGTCGCGGTGGGCCTCGGACAGCATGGAGACCATGTCCTGGTCGGCATCGCGGCAATGGACGATCAGCGGCAACCCGCATTCGCGCGCGGCGTCGATATGGGCCCGGAAGACGTGGCGTTGGCGGTCCCGCGGCGCGTTGTCGTAGTGGTAATCAAGGCCGGTCTCGCCGATGCCGACCACCTTGGGGTGAGCGGTCAATTCGACGATGCGGCCGGTGTCGGCCTCGGGCTCGTTGGCGGCCTCATGGGGATGGATGCCGACGGAACAGAAGATATCGTCATGGCCCTCGGCGATGGCGCGGATGTTGGCGAACTCCGAGATCTTGGTGCAGATGGTGAGCATGAGGCCGATATCGGCCTGGCGCGCGCGGGCGATCACCGCCTCGAGCTCGGATTCGAAGTCCGGGAAATCAAGGTGGCAATGGCTGTCGACGAGCAATTCTATCCCCCTCCCCTCAGGCCAGCACGCCGCGCACCGCATTGATGATATCGGCCGCCGCGGGGGTCACCGCGTCTTCAAGGGGCGGTGAGAACGGCACCGGCGACGCAGCGCGCCCGACCCGCTTGATCGGCGCCTTCAGGGCACTGAAGGCCTCTTCCGCCACCATGGCGGCGATCTCCGACGCGATCGAGCACATCAAGGTGCCCTCGTCGGCCACCACCAGCCGGCCGGTCTTGACCACCGAGGCGCAGATCGCCGCCTTGTCGAGGGGGACGGCGCACCGGGGATCCACCACCTCGGCCTCGATATTGGCGTCCTTGGCCAGGGTTTCGGCGGCTTCGAGGGCGATCTGCACCATGCGCGAGGTGGCGACGATGGTGACGTCGCCGCCCGGACGCTTGACCTCGGCCTCGCCCAGCGGGATATCGAAATCGCCGTCGGGGACATCGCCTTCTAGCCCTAAAAGCTTGGTGTGGTTGATCACCAGGGTCGGGTTGTCGCTTTTGAGCGCGGTGCGGATCAGGCCCTTGACGTCGCGGGGCGAGGACGGCAGCACCACTTCGAGGCCGGGACAGTTGGCGTACATGGCCTGGGGGCTGTGGCTGTGTTGCGGCGCGCCGCCGCCGCGCACCCCGTGGAACATGTGGAACGTCACCGGCGCCGTGAACTGGCCGCCGGACATATAGTGGACATTGGCGGCCTCGTTGACGATCTGGTTCCAGGCCTCATAGGCGAAGCTGGCGGTTCCGAAATGGAAGAAGGGCCTAAGCCCCGCCATCGCCGCGCCGGTGGCCATCGACGTCACCGCCCCTTCCGAGGTCGGCGGGTCGATGATGCGGTCGGCGAAGTCGGCTTGCAGGCGGTCGGCCTCGCTGTCATGGGCGCCGTGGCCGAGCATGCCCCGGCCGATAATGGTGACGCTGGGATCGGCGGCAAGGCTGCCATAAAGCCCGTCGATCAAAGCGGCTGCGAATGTTTTTCGTGTCATGATGCTTTCCTCCACCTTACGCGAACACGCCGCCGGCGGCGGTATCGGGCTCGGGAAACGGGCTGGCCTCGGCGAAAGCCCGCGCCGTGGCGATCTCGTCATTGATCTTGTTGTCGATGGTGAGGATTTCGTCTTGGGCGAGATGGCCACCCGAGACCAGCGCTGAAGCATAGCGGCGGATGGGATCGTACTGGCGCACCCAGTCGGCGTGATCGCCGTCGATCTTGTCCTCGTCCCAGGCCATGGTGACATCGGTGATGCCGGTGGGAAAGCCGAAGCCGGTCTGATGGGAGCCCGGCCAGCGCTCCAGCGTCGCCTCGATGAAGACCGGCCCGCCGCCCTGGCGGATCTTGGCCACCGATACGGCGACCGCGGCGAACATGGCCTCGGCATCGGCGCCGTCGGCCAGCACGGTCGGGATCGACAGGGCCTCGGGCAAGTCACGCAGTTTTTTCGCCGCCAGCATCGAAGACGGCCTTTGCCCCGCCTTGGAGTTGTTCTCGCACAGGAACAGGATCGGCAGCGAGAACAGCGATGCCAGGTTCAGGGCCTCGAAGGTGATGCCTTCGTCCAGGGTGCCGTCGCCGAAATGGGCGACGCTGATGGCGTCCTTGTTCTGTTGTTGCAGGGCGAAGGCGGCGCCGACGGCAAGGCCGACGCTGCCGCCGACCATGGCCGATGTGGACTGGAAGCCCGACGCCTTGTCGCACAGGTGCCAGGGGCCGCCATGGCCGCCATTGAGCCCGTCCTTGCGCCCGAGGATTTCGGCCAAGGCGCGGCCGGGATCGGCGCCACGGGCGATGACGAAGCCGTGGTTGCGGTGGGTGGTGTGGCTGAGATCGCCGGCGTCGAGCACCGAAGCCGCCGCCGCACCACTGGCCTCGGCGCCGATATAAAGATGCTGGCGGCCGATATAGGGATATTCCGGCGCCAGATGCAGCACCGTTTCTTCAAAGCGGCGCATGCGCAACATCCGCGTAAACAAATCCGCCCTATCGAGTTTCTTGGCCATTTTCCGTCCTCCCTCTCAATGCCTTTGTATCACCTATTCCTGCTTAGCCGCCCTCGGCGCCTTCGTCTTCCTTGAAGCGCGGGAACACCCCTTCGGGCTTGGGCAACGCTGTCCCCGGGGTGAGTTCATGGCCCGGGCTCAAGGCGGCGAAATCGCGCTCATCGCCGGGCACCGCCAGTTGGTCGAGCATCCGTGATGCCGCTTCGGGCACAACCGGCTGGGCCAGGATCGCCAGATGGCGCAGGGTCTCGCCCAGGGTATAGAGCACCGTGTTCATACGCACCAAATCGGTCTTGCGCAGCGCCCAGGGCGCCTGGTCATCCACATAGCGGTTGGCTTCGGCCACCACCTGCCACATCGCCGTCAGGCCTAAATGATAGCTTTGTTCGCCATAATGTCCGCGCAGCCGTTCCAACAGCCCCGCCGCCTGATCCAGAAGCTTGTCGTCAGCCGCGTCGCGCGCGCCGGGCTCGGGAACCAAGGCATCGCAGTTGCGGTTGATCATGGAGAGCACGCGCTGGGC
>CBDUSV010000357.1:0-3099 GCA_965369885.1 uncultured bacterium | reverse complement strand
CTAATCTGCTAGATTTTGACAACCTCGGGCGCGGGCCGGGGTTCCGGCCAGGCTCCCTTCGGGGCTGTGGCCGGGCTCATGGCGGGGCTTCGGCCTTGTCCGCATATCAACCCTGAGTTTCCGACGGTTTTGCTTGCCGGATTCACCACCAACAACACCCCACGGCGTCGTTCCCGTCTCTCTCGAAGAGGAGATGAAGAGATCGTATCTCGATTACGCCATGAGCGTGATCGTGAGCCGGGCGCTGCCCGACGTCCGTGACGGCCTCAAGCCGGTCCACCGCCGCATCCTCTACGCCATGAAGGAGGCCGGCTACGACTGGAACCGCAGCTACCGCAAATCGGCCCGCGTGGTCGGCGACGTCATGGGTAAATATCACCCCCATGGCGACAGCGCGATCTACGACGCCATGGTGCGCATGGCCCAGACCTTCTCGCTCAGGCTGCCGTTGATCGATGGCCAGGGCAATTTCGGCTCGATGGACGGCGACCGTGCCGCCGCCATGCGCTACACCGAAGTGCGCCTGGACCGGGCCGCCCATGCCCTGTTGGTGGATTTCGACAAGGACACCGTCGATTTCCAGGAAAACTACGATGGCTCGGCCAGGGAGCCTGTGGTGCTGCCGGCCCAGTTCCCCAATTTGCTGGTCAACGGCGCCGGCGGCATCGCCGTCGGCATGGCCACCAACATTCCGCCCCACAATCTCGGCGAGGTGATCGACGCCTGCTGCGCCCTGTTGGACAACGAGGACGCCACCATCGATGACCTCATGACCCATATCCAAGGACCCGATTTCCCCACCGGAGGCCTGATCCTCGGCAGGGCCGGCATCCAGGCCGCCTACCATAGCGGCCGCGGCACCGTGCTGATGCGCGGGCGCACCCACTTCGAGGATATGACCCGCGACCGCAAGGCCATCATCGTCACCGAGATCCCGTTCCAGGTTAACAAGTCGAGGATGCTGGAGCAGATCGCCGAGTTGGCGCGCGACAAGAGGATCGAGGGCATCAGCGATCTTCGCGATGAGTCCGACCGCGATGGCGTACGCGTGGTCATCGAGCTGCGCCGCGATGCCGTGCCCGAGGTGGTGCTCAACCAGATCTTCCGCTATTCGCAACTCCAGAGCAGCTTCGGCTGCAACATGCTGGCGCTCAATAGCGGCCGGCCGGAGATGATGAACCTCAAGGACATGCTGTCCGCCTTCATCGCCTTCCGCGAAGAGGTCATCACCCGGCGCACCGTGTTCGAGCTCACCAAGGCCAGGGAGCGCGCCCACACCCTGGTTGGCCTTGCCATTTCGGTGGCCAATCTCGATGACATCATCAAGCTCATCCGCGCCGCCCGCGACCCCGCCGTGGCCCGCGAGAAACTGATGGCGAAAGCGTGGCCGGCCGAGGACGTGGCGCCGCTGATCGCCCTGATCGACGAGCCCGACCGCAAGGTGGAGGACGGCGCCTACAGCCTGTCCGAGGCCCAGGCCCGGGCCATCCTCGAGCTCCGTCTGCACCGTCTCACCGGGCTCGAGCGCGAGAAGATCGCCGGTGAGCTGAAAGACGTTTGCGCCCAGATCGCCGAGTATCTCGAGGTGCTGTGCTCCAAGGAGCGGCTGCGCACCATCCTGCGCGACGAGATCATCAAGATCCGCGACGACTTCGCCACGCCCAGGCGCACCGACATCGATGACGCCGAGGCCGAATACGACCTCGAGGACCTGATCCAGCGCGAGGACATGGTGGTGACGGTCAGCCACAACGGCTATGTCAAGCGGGTGGCGCTCTCGACCTACCGCGCCCAGCGCCGCGGCGGCAAGGGCCGGGCCGGCATGAGCACCCGGGAAGAGGATTTCGTCAGCCAGCTTTTCGTCGCCAACACCCACACCCCGGTGCTGTTCTTCTCGTCCCGCGGCATGGTCTATATGAAGAAGGTCTACCGGTTACCCCTGGGCACGCCCCAGGCGCGGGGCAAGGCCATGGTCAATCTGCTGCCGCTCAAGGACGGCGAGACCATTTCCACCCTGATGCCGCTGCCCGAGGACGAGGAGCTGTGGGGCGCCTTCGACGTCATGTTCTCCACCGCCAGCGGCAATGTGCGCCGCAACAAGCTGTCCGACTTCACCAACATCATGGCCAACGGCAAAATCGCCATGAAGTTGGGCGGCAATGACCGCCTGATCGGGGTCCGCACCTGCACCGAGAACAATGATGTGCTGCTGGCCACCCGCAAGGGCAAGTGCATCCGTTTCCCGGTGCCGGAGGTGCGGGTGTTCTCGGGCCGCAATTCCACCGGCAACCGCGGCATCCGCCTAGAGGACGCAGAGGACGAGGTGATCTCGATGTCGATCCTGGGTCACGCCCATTTCGTGACCGAGGAACGGGACGCCTATCTCCGCATCGCCAACGCCCGGCGCCGCGCCAATGGCGATGGCGAGGGCGGCTCCGAAGCCGATGCCATCGCCGCCCAGAATCTCGAGGCCGCCATATCGGCGGCCCGGCTCGAGGAGCTCGCCGCCAACGAGGAGTTCATCCTCACCATCGCCGATTCGGGCTATGGCAAGCGCAGCTCGGCCTATCAGTACCGCATCACCCGGCGCGGCGGCAAAGGCATCGAGCTGATGAATTTGGGCAAGGGCGGCCATGTGGTGGCGGCCTTTACGGTGGCGCCCGGCGACCAGATCATGCTGGTGACCGACGGCGGCAAGCTGATCCGCTGCCCGGTGGGCGATATCCGCATCGCCGGGCGCAGCACCCGGGGGGTGACCCTGTTCCGCGTCGCCGCGGACGAGCACGTGGTCTCGGTTGCCCGGCTCGCCGATATGGGGGAAGATAACGAGGTTGACGCCGCCGGCGACGATGACGGCGGCGCAGGCACGGATGCCGCCATTGTGGCGGCCGGCGGGGAGGACGGCCATGGCGAAGGTGACACGGTTAACTGAGCCCCGTGTCGGTGTCTATCCCGGCACCTTCGACCCCATCACCACGGGGCATTTCGATATCATCTGCCGTGCCGTCAAGGTGGTTGACCGGCTCATCGTCGCCGTCGCCGCCACGTCGGGCAAGGATTCGCTGTTCGATCTGGCGATCCGGACCGGGTTGATTGAAA
>CBDUSV010000356.1:0-3125 GCA_965369885.1 uncultured bacterium | reverse complement strand
GCTCGGGAACCAAGGCATCGCAGTTGCGGTTGATCATGGAGAGCACGCGCTGGGCAAGATTGCCGAAATCATTGGCAAGATCACCGTTGATGCGCCCGACCATGGCGCGGCGCGAGAAATCCCCGTCATTGCCGAAGGGCACCTCACGCAACAGGAAATAGCGCACCTGATCGAGGCCGTAATGTTCGATCAATTCCAATGGATCGATGATATTGCCGAGGGATTTGGAGATTTTCTTGCCCTCGTTGGTCCACCAGCCATGGGCGAAGACCCTTTTGGGCGGCTCAATCCCCGCCGCCATCAGGAACGCCGGCCAATAGACCGCGTGGAAGCGCAGGATATCCTTGCCCACCATGTGCAGATCGGCCGGCCAAAATCTTGCGTATTGAGGGTTTTCCGTATCCGGATAGCCGAGCGCGGTCAGGTAGTTGGTCAGGGCGTCGAGCCACACATACATGACGTGATCCGGGGCGTCGGGCACCGGAACGCCCCAGGAAAAACTGGTGCGCGAGATCGACAGGTCCTGCAACCCGCCCTTGACGAAGCTTAAGACCTCGTTCAACCGGGTTTGGGGCGCGATGCAATCGGGATGGTCGGCGTAGAATTCCAGCAAACGGTCCTGCCACGCCGACAGCTTGAAGAAATAGCTCGGCTCCTCGACCCAATCCACTTCGGCCCCGGTGGGGGCGAGTTTTACCCCGCCCGGCCCCTTGGTGAGTTCGGATTCGGTATAGAACGCCTCGTCACGGACAGAATACCACCCGGCATAGCTGCCGAGGTAAATCTCGCCCCGGTCCACAAGCTCACGCCACAGATGCTGGACCGCCGCGATATGGCGGGGCTCGGTGGTGCGGATGAAATCGTCGTTGGAGAAATTCATCGCACCGGCCAGGTCGCGAAAATTGGCCGAGTTCATGTCGACGAAGGCCTGGGGCTCCATGCCCGCTTCGGCGGCGGCCTTCTCCACCTTCTGGCCATGTTCGTCGGTGCCGGTGAGGAACTTGACCTCATGGCCGTCGAGACGCATGAACCGCGCCAGCACATCGCAGGCCAGCGTGGTGTAGGCGTGGCCGATATGAGGCGCGTCATTGACGTAATAGATCGGCGTCGTGATGTAATAGGGCGAAGCCGCCGACATGACCTGTTCTCCCGGTGCAGCTTGGTCCGCGGCGCCGTTAATCTATCCGCGCGTTGCGTTTTGCAGGGTTAGAAACGCGGTCAACACGACCTGTTTACGGTCGAGATTGACCCTGTCCACATCGGCGAACAGGCGGTTGATCTTTTCCCATACCTCAAGCCATTGATCAAGGCCACGGCAGCTGACCAAGCGCGCCATCACCTCGCCCTCGCCCGCCACCACGTCGTCATGCCCCGCCCCGGCCTTGACCGCGCCGGCGCGGATGGCGCGGGCCAGCCACCAGCTCATCAGACCGCTAAACGTGCGAAAGGCGCCCTCGTTACCTCTCTTCGTCAGCCGGTCGCCGAGGCCGTGAAGGGCGGTGGTATCGAGCTCGGGCAGGCTGTCCACCAACCCGATGAGTTCGCGGTAAAGATCAATCCCGCCCTCGGCAACAAGATCGAGGGCGCGGCCGATACTGCCCTCGGCCAATCGAACCAGTTGGGCAGCGTCGTCATCGCCGAGATCGGGATGGGCGCGCCCCAGCAGGCCCCGGACATCGCCCGGCGCCAGGGGCTGGAGCTGAAGGCGGCGGCAGCGCGAGCGCACTGTCGCCGGCAGCCGGCCCGGGGCGTGGCTCACCAACAGGATGGCGCATTTTGGCGGCGGTTCCTCCAGCACCTTCAGAAGAGCGTTGGCGGAATTGCGGTTCATGTCCTCGGCGCCGTCGATGATGACGACGCGCCAGCCCCCGGCGCTGGCGGTCAGGTTGAGAAAATGGACGACGGCGCGCACATCCTCGATGATGATCTCGCTCCGCATGCGCCCAAGCTTTTCATCGAATTTGCGCTCCACCACCAAAAGATCGGGATGACCGCCGGAGGCGATGCGCTGGAACACGGGATCATCGGGATCGATTTGCAATGTCTCCGGCGCCCCGAACAGCCCACCCATATCCCCCGCCGCCAACAGGAAGCGCGCCAGCCGGTATGCCAGCGTCGCCTTGCCGATGCCGCGGGCGCCGGTGATCAGCCAGGCATGATGGAGCCTTCCGCCCAAGGTGGCCGCCAGCAGCTCGGCTTGTGCATCGCCATGGCCGATAAGCTCGTGATTGGCGCTGGGCGCCGGAAGGCCGCTTTGGTTCGGGTCATCGATGATGTCCGGCGGCGTCATGGGACGCTGGCTCCAAGCCGCTCCCGGACCGCGGCGACAATGCTGTCATGGACGTCTTGCAAGCTTTTGCCGGCATCAATGACGACGCAGCGGCCGGGCTCGGCCCGGGCAATGGCGAGGAACCCCTGGCGCACCCGGTCATGAAACGCCACGTCCATGCGCTCATAACGGTCTTCCGCCGCCGTGGCCTGGCGGCCCTTGGCGCGGCCCAATCCGGTATCGGGAGCGAGATCGAGGATGAGAGTCAGATCGGGGGCGAAATCGCCGATGACGAGGCGTTGGAGTTCGGCGATCATCTCGACCCCAAGCTGGTGGCCATAGCCCTGATAGGCCATGGTGGAATCGGCAAAGCGGTCGCTGATCACCCATTGGCCGCGCTCGATCGCCGGGCGGATCAGATTGACGATGTGGTCGCGCCGCGCCGCTGAATGGAGCAAGGCTTCACACATGGGGTCCCAGCGCCCGATGTCTCCGGCGACCAGAAGTCCGCGAATGTCCTCAGCGCCGGGTGATCCTCCCGGCTCCCGGGTGGTGACCACATCGATGCCCGAGGTACCGAGTTCCGACGCCAGCATCAAAGCATGGGTCGATTTGCCGGCCCCTTCGCCGCCCTCCAGGGTGATGAGTTTTCCAGTCGCGGTGGTCAAGATGCCCGGCCCTCCCGGCCAGCTTAATATCCCGGGCCCATTACCGCAAACCGCCCCACAACAGATAACTGATGGCGGTGCCGATGCGGCCGAAGAAGCCGAGCAACCCGACATCGGCGCCGGCAAGCAGGGGGATTTCCCTGGACTTGATGCCGGGCGCGGTGATCACCAGCTTGGCGATCTGCTGG
>CBDUSV010000355.1:0-3143 GCA_965369885.1 uncultured bacterium | reverse complement strand
CATCCTTCGGCGGGTTCCGGCGCGCCATGACCAACCGGGACTATGCCATCTTCACCGTGGGCAACTTCATCTGCATGACCGGTGACTGGCTTCAGCGCGTCGCGGTGGGCTGGCTGACATGGCAACTGACCGAATCGGCGACCTGGCTCGGCATCATCGCCTTTGCCGATCTGGCGCCGTCGATGCTTATAGCCCCCATCGCCGGGGCCTATGCCGACCGCTTCGACCGCATCCGTTTCACCCGGGTGACCAACAATTTCGCCTTGCTCGAGGCGGTGGCGTTGGCGGCCCTGTTCTATCTCGGCGTTCTCGACATCTGGATTTTGTTGGCGTTGACGCTTTATCTCGGCATCGTCAACGCCCTGGGTCAGCCATCGCGCCTGGCGCTGGTTCCGAGCCTGCTGCCGCCCGAGGATGTGGGGCCGGCGATCGCGATCAATTCCATCATCTTCAATATCGCGCGCTTCACCGGACCGGCGGCAGCCGGCATCATCATTGCCAACGCCGATGTTGGATTGGCGTTTGTCGTTAATGCCTTCGCGTTCCTCGGCTTTTCAATTTCGCTTTATGCCTTGCGGACCAAACAGGACATCCCACCCCGGCGCAGGGGAAGCAAGGTGATCGACGAGATCAAGGATGGCTTGGTCTATGTCATCGCCCACCCCGGCATCGGGCCGGCGATGTTGCTGCTGATCGCGAGCTCGACATTGAGCCGCCCGATCATCGATCTTTTCCCCGGCTTCGCGGCGCAGGTTTTCGGACGGGGCCCGGAAGCCCTGGCGGCGATGACCTCGACCATTGGCCTCGGCGCGCTATTGGGTGCGGTGGTGCTGGTCATGCGTCCCTCGATCAAGGGCCTCACGGCCTTAGCCATTCATTTCGTCGCCGTGGTCGCCCTCGGCATGCTGGCTTTCACCGCGACGGACAACTTCTTCATCGCCATCCCCTTCCTGTTCATCACCGGGGTCGGCTTTTCCATCAGCGCCTCGGGTGTCCTCACCCTGGTGCAGTCCACCGTCGCCCCCGACATGCGCGGCCGGGTCATGAGCCTCTATGGCATCATCTTCCGCGGCGGGCCCGCCTTCGGCGCCCTGATCATGGGCTGGATCGCCTCCATGCTGGGGTTCCGTTTGCCTGTTGCGGCCGCTTCGGTGATCTGCCTTGTGATGTGGTTGTTGTCGTTGCGCCGCCTTCGGGTGATGTCGCGCTCGCTCGAAACCATCCCAGAGGCCGAAGCGTCACTTGATCCGCCATCGGCGCACCGGTAAGTTCGCATCAACGTGCGGCCCCAGCCGCCCCGCCAGTGAAACCACCATATCGGGTCCACCATGGATATACGCGACGGCTTCATCGGCACCATCGGCAATACCCCCCTGATCCGGCTGCGTCAGGTTTCCGAAGACACCGGATGCGATATCCTGGGCAAGGCGGAGTTCCTCAATCCCGGAAGTTCGGTCAAGGACCGGGCGGCCTTGTTCATCATCTTGGATGCGGAACGCAAGGGATTGCTGAAGCCCGGCGGCGTCATCGTCGACGGCACCGCCGGCAACACCGGCATTGGCCTGGCGCTGGTCGGCAATGCCCGCGGCTACCGCACGGTCATCGTCATCCCCGATACCCAGAGCCAGGAGAAGAAGGACACCATCAAGCTGTGCGGCGCCGAGCTCATCGAGGTCCCGGCGGTGCCCTACAAGAACCCCGACAATTACGTCAAATATTCCGGCCGTCTGGCCGAGGAACTCAACGCCAAGGAGCCCAACGGCGCCATATGGGCGAATCAGTTCGACAATGTCGCCAACCGTGATGCCCATTACCAAGGCACCGGCCCCGAGATCTGGAAGCAGACCGACGGCAAGGTCGACGCCTTCATCTGCTCCGTCGGCACCGGTGGCACCCTGGCCGGCGTCAGCATGTATCTCAAGGAGCAGAATCCCGATGTGAGGATCGGCATCGCCGATCCCATGGGGGCGGCGCTGTACAATTACTATAAGCATGGCGAACTCAAGGCCGAGGGCAATTCGATCACCGAGGGCATCGGCCAGGGACGCATCACCAAGAATCTCGAAGGCGCGGTGATCGACGATGCCTACCAGATCCCCGACGACGAGATGCTGCCGGTGGTCTTCGACCTTATACTCCATGAAGGCTTGTGCATGGGGGGCTCGACCGGCATCAACATCGCCGGCGCCGTCCGCATGGCCAAGGACATGGGTCCGGGCCACACCATCGTCACCATCCTTGCCGATTACGGCACCCGTTATCATTCCAAGATGTTCAATCCCGAATTCCTGCGTGAAAACAACCTGCCGGTGCCGAGCTGGCTGGAATGAGCGGCGCGGATAAGGTTTCCACCGATTGGCTGGCCGAACGCCTCGGCAACGATGGGCTGCGCGTCGTCGATGGGTCTTGGTTTCTTCCAGCGGACAACCGCGACCCGGCGGCCGAGTACTTTGAGCGCCATATCCCCGGCGCCGTGTTCTTCGATCTCGATGCCGCCTCCGATCAAGCTAGCCCCCTGCCCCACATGCTGCCCAAGCCTGAGAATTTTTCGGCCACCATGGGCGGGCTCGGCATCGGCGACGGCGACCAGGTGGTTGTCTATGACGGCGCCGGGCTGTTCTCGGCGGCGCGGCTGTGGTGGATGCTGCGTGTCTTCGGCCATGACAAGGTCTGCGTTCTCGACGGCGGATTGCCGAAATGGCTGGCGGAAGGCCGGCCGGTGGCGACCGGTGCGCCCGAGGTCACCCAGCGCAATTTCCAGGCGCGGCCAAGGCCCGAGCTTGTCCGTGGCTTCGATGATGTCCACGCCAATCTTGAAAGCAGGCGCGAACAAGTCCTCGATGCCCGCGGCGCCGGACGCTTCAAAGGCCAAGAGCCCGAACCCCGCCCTGGCGTGCGCCCCGGCCACATTCCCGGAAGCCTCCACCTTCATTACGCGTCCCTGCTCGACCCCGATGATCACACGCTTCTGCCTAACGCGGAACTCGCGGCCTTGTTCGAGGACGCCGGCGTTGATCCGGCCAGGCCGGTGATCTGCAGTTGCGGCTCCGGCATCACAGCGGCGATCCTGGCCCTTGCCCTGGAGCGCATCGGCGCTAGGCAAGTATCGGTCTATGACGGATCGTGGTCGGAATGGGGCGGAC
>CBDUSV010000354.1:0-3166 GCA_965369885.1 uncultured bacterium | reverse complement strand
CGCCGAAAAGGCCTTGATGGTCCAGGAAAAGATGGCGAGGCCAAGCAGAATCCAGATCGTCATGGCGCCGGTGTAGGTGAACAGAAACATCGCCAATGCCTGCAATGTCATGGCGATTTGGGCTATCCGCAAGGGGGTCAGGGGATTGACCCGGTCGGTCACGGCGCCGGCGAACGGGCTGATGATGATGATCGGCATCATGTCGGAAAATGCGATGATGCCGAGCCAGGTCGGCGAGTTGGTCAGCTCCCAGGTCAACCAACCCACGGCCAGGCGTTGCAACCACAGTGTCACCATGGCCGGCGTCTGGGCGGTGATGAACTGCGCATAGTTGCGGTGACGGAAGGTGTTGAGGATTCTGGTAATGCCGGGGGTGTGGATCATCGCCTCACCCGGCCTTTTCGGCTTCAAGGGCGGGGATCATCCGTCCGCGCCGTTGGCTCGCCAGGCCCCAGGCGGCAAAACACACCACCGCGCCGCCGCCAAAGGCGATTTGCAGGCTGGCCTGCTCGGCGATGCCACCCAGCATCACGGCGCCAAGCGCCGGCACGCCGCGATAGACCATGACGAAGAGCGACATCACCCGCCCGCGCATGGCCCCGTCGACCGAGGACTGAATCAGGGTCTGAATGCCGATGCTGGAAACCGTGATACAAAATCCGATGATCACCATGAACAGCAGCCCCAGCGGGAAAATATCCGTCGCCGCGAAGGCCATGATGGCGAGAGACAGAAGCAGTGTGTTGGTGACGGCGATTCTTGTCAGCCCCTCCGTCGGGCCCCGCGTCGCCAGCCACACCGTCCCGATCATGGCGCCCAACCCCATGGACGCGGCCAGCCACGCCAGTCCGCCGGCGCCGCGGTGGAAAATCTCGGCGGAGACCCCGGGCAGGAGGTCCATCACCGGGCGCCCTATAATGGAGATGATGGTAAGCAGCAACAGCGCCGGCCCGATCCCGGCATGACCGGCGACATAGCGCCAACCTTCGATGATGTCACGGCCATAGGCGGGTTTCTTCACCCCCTCGTGGGGCGCAGACGTCACCTTCAAGCACAACAGCGCGATCATATAGCAGGTGAAACCGAGCGCGTTGATGGCGAAGACCCAGGCGACGCTGGCCGCCACGATGACGGCCCCGCCGAGCGCCGGTCCGATGAAGCGCGAGGCGTTGAACATCGCCGAATCGATGGCGATCGCGGCGGGCAAATCATCACGGGGAACGAGTTTAGGGATCATGGTATGGCGCGGCGCCGCATCGAAGGCCTGGTTGATGCCGACAATCAGGGTCAGGCCGAACAGAAGCCAGATCGTCATGGCGCCGCTGATGGTGAATGCGAATAGCGCCACCGCCTGGGCGAGTTTGATGGTCTGGGTCAGACGCAATATCCGCAACGGATTGACCCTGTCGGCGATGGCGCCGGCGAGCGGGCTGAGCAACATCACCGGGAAGGAGTCGGCAAAGGCGATGATGCCGAGCCAGGTCGGCGACAGGGTCAGTTCCCAGGCTAGCCAGCCCACGGCGACGCGATGCATCCACAAGGTCACCATGGCCGGAGACATGCCGCCCACGAACAGCGCGTAGTCGCGGTGACGGAAGGCGTTGCGGATATTTTGAAAATCAGCGCGGCTGTTCATGGTGTTGTCGGCATACCTTTTCCATAGCCGGTGGAGGGGAGCCGAGCCGCGCGCGATGCCGCGAACGTCTCAGCGCATGGGCGAAGCGCCGGATGTTGCGGTGGCGCCGCTCAGTCGAGGCCGTAAAGGGCGGCGGCGTTGGGGCCGAGGATCTTGTCCACCACCGTGGCCGGAAGCTTGCCGTCTTCCCGGATCCGGCGCAGCGCCAGAATCTGGGCCGAGGTATCGGTATGGCCGTAATCGGTGCCGACCACCAGATTGTCCTCACCGGTATAGCCGACCACATAATCAAGATCGTCAGAGATTTCGCAAGTGACATAGATGTTGTTGGCGGCCAGCGGGTCCGGCGGCAGCTTGCGGCCGTAACGCACCAGGCGTTTCTCCAGATCCTTGATGGCGTAGGGCACCCACTGGGCGCAGGCCTCGATCAAGGCCCAGCGCACGTCGGGGAACTTGGCGGGGATGTCGTTCATCAACAGGGCGTGGAAAGCCCCGACCATGGCCAGCTTGAAGGCGGCGAACTTCTCGCCCCAGAAAAAATCGTGATGGGTGAAGCTGCCATTGCCGGCATGGATGGTGATGGCGAGGTCAAGTTCGCTGGCGATTCGGTAAAGCGGGAAGAAATAAGGATCGGAAAGGCTGCGTTCGCATTCCAGCGGGCGTAAAAAGATGGCGACGGCGCCATAGTCCTTGGCGAACTTCATCTGGTCGCGGACCTTGTCCATCGACATCAGCGCCGGAGCCGCGGCCCAGGGCAGCCGGTCGCCGGCCTGGTCCCAGATCGAGGCGAGCCAGCGGTTATAGGCGTTGGTCATCGCCAGCTCGGCGGCGATCTCGCGTGAGAAGGGGATGAGGAAATAGGTCGGGTAGAGGACCTGGACGTCGATGTCGAGTTCGTCCATATGCTTGAGCCGTGCCTCGATGCCCTGAAACTCACGGGAACTGGCGGATGTTTCCTCGAGATTGACGTTGTCTTCCCAGAACTGAATCTGGTTGTCGAACAGCATGTAGTCGCGGCCCACATTGCCGCGGATGGCATGGGTGTCGGGACCTGAAACCTGCCTGAGGATGCGGGGCAGATATTGGCGTTCGTCACCTTGCAGATGATCCCATGTCAGGGACGATTCGATGACATGAGCATCCGCGTCGATGGTTTTCATGCGCAATTCCTCCCCAATTTATCCCTGTGTTCCCTGGCCTATTTTCAATGTTTCTCTGGGCCCAGAACAGATACCCCCTAGTACAGATCATGAAGCGCCACGCCGCGCTTCTTGAAATATTGCTGGTGGTAGTCCTCGGCGCGGTAGAACTCCGGGGCCGCACTGATTTCGGTGACGATGCCGTCCCTGTGCCGGCCGGACGCGTCCAGCGCAAGATCCATGGGAAAGTACAGGTATCCCGGGAGATTGCCTGGCCCGAAGTACTCTTCCAGGCAGCGATTCTCCGCGGAAGACCAGCGACTGAAGATCATACGCCGCTGGTCGACGACCCAGATGTGATCGAGATGGCTGCGGATCGCCAGATGATGGC
>CBDUSV010000353.1:0-3184 GCA_965369885.1 uncultured bacterium | reverse complement strand
GCGCTATCGTTGCCCGGAACCAACAACCGCTCGACCTCGCGGAAGCGGGGGCCGTGGTTAAGCTCCTTCAAGTGGGCGACCTCATGGCCGACCACGTAATCCAGAATATGCTCCGGCGCCAGGATCAGCCGCCAGCTGAAGGCCAGATTGCCGTCCTCGGTGCAACTGCCCCAGCGGGTGCGGGCATCACGGATGGTGATCCGGCCATAGGGGATATCGATCTGTTTTGCCTTGTCCGCGACCTTGCGGGTGATCTCGCGCCGCGCCAGCTCGCGCATCCAGCGTTTGATCCGGTCTCCGATCCGTTGGGGGTCGCCATCGCCGCCGACATGGATCACCCCGGCCTCGCTCCAGATCGCCGGACCGAAGCCCGGATGATGGCGGATCACGTGTTCGGCGCCGAGAACCGGGATGCGGGCGCCATCGATGAAAGGAACTCGCGGTGGCAGCGCCGCCAGGGACCGGCGCAGCCAGCGCGCCTTGCTGCGGGCGAAATTCAACCCTTCATCGAGGGGCGCGTTCCACGGCAGCACCAACACCGCGCCGTCATCCACCGCCGGATCGATGCGCAACGAGATATGCCGGGCGCGGCGGTGGCGACGCGCCAGAAGCACCACCTCGAAGCCATCGAGATCGAGCCGCACCTTGGAGCCCGTGCCCCTGCGAACGGATTGCCTGGTCACGGCAACTCCAGACCGGCCTGGTCGACGGTTGCGAGCAGTTTGGAAACCTCTCCGGGGTCGAGCTTGACCAGGGGCGGGCGCACATTTGCCCAGGCGCCGTCGCCGGTGTGGCGCGCAAGCATCGCCTTCATCGCCGCGATCATGGGAAAGCCCTCGAGCATGAGACGCAATCTCGTCACCTCTTCCTGCTCACGATCGATTTCCGCCTCATCGGTTTCGGCGCGCCACAGATCATAAAGCCTACCGGTCGGTGCGCTCAAGACATTGGCGCCGGCGGAGATGCAGCCGACGCCGCCGGCCTTGAGCATCGGCGCCAGGAACCGTTCGGTGCCGGAAAGCACCCGAAGGGCGGGAAAGTTCCGCGCCATCGCCGTCATGTTGTCGAGATCGCCGGAACTGTCCTTGATGCCGGCCACGGTCCCGGGGTAGGCCTTGAGCAGGCGTTCGATCAAGCCATGGCTCAAGGGTGTCGCCGACATCTGGGGGAAATGATAGAGATAGAGCCGGAGCCGGTCATCGCCGACGCGCTCAATAATCTCGGCATAGGACGCGAACAGGCCGTCGTCGCTGACATTCTTGATATAGAACGGCGGCAACATCAGAACCCCGGCGGCGCCGATCTCGATGGCGCGCCGGGTGAGAAGCACGCTATCGGGAAACGCACAGCATCCGGTGCCGGGGATCAGCTCGGTGCCGGTAATGCCGGCCTCGGCCAGGGCGTCGAGGATTTGAAGCCGTTCATCGACGGAAAAGGAATTGGCCTCGCCGGTGGTGCCGAGCACGGCAAGGCCATTGCAGCCATTGTCCAGCAGCCAGCGGCAATGGCGGACTAGCCGCGCGCAGTCGGGGGCAAGATCATCGTCCAGCGGCGTCAAGGCCGCGGCATAGACCCCGTGGGGCTCGCTCTCGGCGGCGGCAAGGGGCTGTTCCGTCATCGCTTTTCCTTCATTCGGGCCACACCACCAAGTGGTGATCGAGATTATCGGCCTCGTCCTCGGGGACGACCCGGCCCCGCACCGAGATTCCAGCCTCATGCACGGTGTTGCGGTCGCCCGAGACCAGATGGTGCCACCAGTGAAGATCGCGGCCCTCATCGATCAGCCGGTAGGCGCAACTCGCGGGCAGCCAGGAGAATTCCATCACCAAATCTGGGCGCAGATGGATGCAGTCGGGCACCAGCTTTCTGCGCTCTGCATAGCTGGTGCAACGGCAGGTGTCATGGTCCATCAGGCGGCAGGCGACATCGGTGTAGGACACCTCACCGTTGTCGGCGTCCTCCAACTTCAACAGACAACAGCGGGCGCAGCCGTCGCACAGCGATTCCCACTCTTCCGTGGTCATCTGGGCGAGGGATTTGCGCTTCCAGAACGGCGCCTGGTCATCGGCGTCGCCGGCCGGTGCCCCAGCCGGCACCGTGTTTTTCTGGCTGATCTCATCCACGGCCGGGAGTTTATCGCGCATCCGCGCGGTCAATCAAATGAATGAACGACCCCAACACCGATCCCTGGCGCATTCCAGCGGCGCCGAGGCGGTCTCCGGCGGCGTTCTGAGCCGCGAACAGGCTCTCCCCCGGCCCCTCATTCACTGTTCTCGCATAGTGAAATTCATGGCCGCGAAAGCCGGCACCCTTGGCGCCGAGCGCCGTGGCATCGGCGGTGAGTGTGACCTGGCGGTAGCCGAGATGGAGGCGCTTTTGGTTGAAGCTGGTCTCAAGGGGCAGCAATCCGGCCATCTCATGGCACGCGCCGGCCTCATCGGTGATGGCGCGGCCCAGCACCATATAGCCGCCGCATTCGCCGAACAGCTGGGCGCCCCTGGCCGCCGCCGCCCGCAACCCTTTGAGGAACCCGCCATTGCCGGCAAGGCGCGCACCGTGAAGCTCGGGATAGCCGCCGGGGAGATAGACCGCATCGGCATCGGCCGCCGGCGCCTGGTCAGCCAGGGGCGAAAACTCACGAACCTCGGCGCCGGCCTCACGCCAACCGGTCAGCAGCGCCGGATAGGTGAAGGCGAAGGCATCATCGGCGGCGACGGCGATCCGCTGGCCCAGAGGCGCCAGTTGCGCCACCACGGCGCTGTCCGGGCACTCATCCGCCGTCCTGAAGCTGGCGGGCCGGGCGAGGCCGGTAAGGCGTCCCATATCCACATGGCGGGCGATAACCTCGGCGGCGCGGTCAAAAGACTGCTCGAGGCCGGTGATCTCACCGGGGAGGACCAGGCCGAGATGGCGGGATTTAAGCCCGAGCGCGTCCTCGTCCGGGATGGCGCCGAGGACGGCGATCTCCGGCGTGGCCCGGCCACAGGCATCGCGCAACAGGCGTTCGTGGCTTGCGCTCCTGACCCGGTTGAAGATGACGCCGGTGACCGCCACATCGGAGCGGAAACGCGCCAGGCCCTGAAGCACGGCGGCGGCCGACGCGCCCTGGCCCGTCACATCCATCACAACCACCACGGGCCAGCCGGTCATGGCGGCAAGGGCGGCGGTGGAGCCATCCTCGCCC
>CBDUSV010000352.1:0-3185 GCA_965369885.1 uncultured bacterium | reverse complement strand
TGGGCATCGGCGGCGTCAAGGGTCTCGCCGACGACGCCGCGAATATCATATTCCCTGAGGATCGAGGGGTCGAAGACGTGCCCAGTCATGATGTTCGGGTCATGATGTCCGGCTCGGCGGCGCCCGGTTGCCCCGGCCGAGAGAGAGATATTCGAACCCCGCCGCTGCCATCTCAACCGGTGAGTAGATGTTGCGGAGATCCACCACCACCGCCCGGTTAAGGCGATCCTTGACCGCCGCCAGATCGAGGGAACGGAACTCGTTCCATTCAGTGAGGATGGCCAGCACATCGGCGCCGGTCATGGCGTCATAGGCGTCCTTGCACCACGTAACGCCCTCCAGGAGCTTCTTGGCTTCCGCCATGCCCTCGGGATCATAGGCGCGGACCACCGCCCCTCCGGCGATTAGCGCCGGCACGATTTCAAGGCTCGGGCTTTCGCGCATATCATCGGTGTTGGGCTTGAAGGTAAGGCCAAGGACGGCGACGGTCTTGCCTTTGACCGAACCGCCCGCGGCCTTGACGATGCGTTCGGCCATCGCCTTCTTGCGTTCATCATTGACCGCGACCACGGTCTCGACGATGCGCAGCGGCGCCTCGACCGACTGGGCGGAGCGCACCAGCGCCAGGGTGTCCTTGGGGAAACATGACCCGCCATAGCCCGGCCCGGGATGGAGGAACTTGCGGCCGATGCGGCCATCGAGGCCGATGCCGCGGGCGACGTCATGGATGTCGGCGCCGACATTCTCGCAGAAATCCGCCATCTCGTTGATGAAGGTGATCTTGGTGGCGAGGAAACTGTTGGTGGCGTATTTCACCACCTCGGCGGTCTCGATGGTGGTGAACAGGATCGGCGTTTCCACCAGATTGAGGGGCCGGTAGAGGCCGCGCAGGACCTCACGGGCGCGCTCCGCGTCGGTGCCGATGACGACCCGGTCGGGACGCATGAAGTCATTGATCGCCGAGCCTTCGCGCAGGAACTCCGGATTGGCGGCGACGTCGAAATCCCCATCGGGGCGGATCTCTGCGATGATGCGCCCGACCTCGCGGCCGGTGCCAACCGGCACCGTCGATTTGGTGACGATCACCGCATAGCCGTCCATCGCCCGGGCGATGTCCCGGGCGGCGGCATAGACGTAAGAGAGATCGGCGTGGCCGTCACCGCGCCGCGACGGGGTGCCGACGGCGATGAAGATGACATCGGCGCCCTTGACCGCGTCTTCGAGATCGGTGGTGAAGCTGAGACGCCCGGCCTTGTGGTTGCTTTCCACCAAGGCAGCGAGGCCGGGCTCATAGATCGGAATCTCGCCACCATCGAGGCGGCCGATCTTGTCCGCATCCTTGTCGACGCAGACCACGTCGAAGCCGAATTCGGAGAAGCACGCCCCCGACACCAGACCGACATAGCCGGTCCCGACCATCACCACACGCATGAAAACGCTCCTAAAGGCCAAATGGGCAAAACTTATCTTTCCTCATCCAGGATGCGGGCGACGGCATCATGCAACTCCGGGCGGGCCAGCGCCATGGCCACATTGGCCTCGAGGAACCCGGCCTTGTCGCCGCAATCGAAGCGCCTGCCCTCGAAGCGCAGGCCATGGAACGGCGCCCGGCCGATCAATTGGGCCATGGCGTCGGTCAACTGAATCTCGCCGCCGGCGCCGCGCTCGCCCTTGGCCAAAAATTCGAAGATATCCGGCTGCAGCACATAGCGGCCAATGATCGAGAGCGTCGAGGGCGCGTCTTCGGGCTTGGGTTTTTCCACCAGACCCTTGACCTCGGCCATGCGGCCATCGTCTGCGCCGATCTCCAAGATGCCATAGCGGTCCGTCTGCCCCTTGGGCACATCCATCACCGCGACCACGTTGCCGCCCGCCTTGCCGTGGACATCGATCAATTGTTTGAGGCACGGCGTCTCGGCCATCACCAGATCGTCCGCCAGGATCACGGCGAAGGGTTCATCACCGACAGCTTCGCGGGCACACCACACCGCATGGCCGAGGCCAAGGGGTTCGGATTGGACGACATAGGTGATGTTTTCCGGCGCCGGAAAGCCGTTGATCGACGCCAATTCAGCGCTCTTGCCCTTTTGGGTCAAAGTGTCTTCCAGCATCTCGGCGCGGTCGAAATGGTGCTTGATGGCGTCCTTGCCGGGACCGATGACGAAAATGAAGTCCAAGATGCCGGAGGCCTGGGCCTCTTCCACCGCATATTGGATCAGCGGCTTGTCCACCACCGGCAGCATCTCCTTCGGCACGGCCTTGGTCGCCGGCAGGAACCGGGTCCCGAGCCCTCCCAGGGGAAATACCGCTTTTTCAATCACTTGAGCCATGCAATTAAACCATTCTCTGTGCCGCGCCACGGCCTCGAAGTGGCCGGAAACTTGTGCCACAGCGACCGCCTCCTAGGCAAGGCCATGGCGGCCTGGGAATCCGATCTATTACTTCAACAGCACGTCCTTGGCCTGGTTGATCTTGGAGGCTAGATAGGTCGAGCCGCCGCGGTCGGGGTGGGCCGTCGCCATAAGCCGGCGGTGGGCGGCCTTGATCTCGTCAGGCCCGGCGCCACGCTTGAGGCCAAGGATTTCCCGGGCCTCTCGATGGGTCATGGTGCCTGAGTGGAAACCGCCGCGCTCGCCGCCACCGCCATCACCGGCGCCGACGCCGGCGCGATCACGCCATTCGGCGCCATGGATGCGGTCGAGATAGGCCTCGAGCACCCGCGCCGACTGCTCGTCGCCGGCCCGGCATTCCCGGTACAACGCCAAATGCTCATCGAGGCCGAGGTCCGCCAGCTTTTGGCCGGCGAAGGCGCCATCGATCACCTCGCCCGACATCTCGCCGGTGTCATGGTCGAGCGTCATGTTGAGATACCGCGTCCGCGCCTCGGAGGCCTGGCCCGGCGATGGCCTGCGCCACGCCCCGGCCATGCGCCGCATCGCCCGCCAGCGCACCAGAGCCGGCAGCAAAAACGGCACCAGCACCGCGGCTATGAGGCCCCGGCCCGAGCCATAGAGATAGAGTATGCCGAGCAAGCCCACGACGATGAACAGGCCGCGGAGAATGCCGGCGAGCACCTTAGGATTGGCGTTCAAGAGCCAGCGTCCGAACAGCAAAAGCCCGGCCAGAAGCGCAAGACCAAGAAAGAAATAGGTCATGGCCTATCGATACCCGTCATTTCACCTGAC
>CBDUSV010000351.1:0-3189 GCA_965369885.1 uncultured bacterium | reverse complement strand
GTGATTTTCACCTGCGCCGGGGCCACGCTGGCGCCCTCGGAGCGGGATTTCTTCACCGAGGCCGATCCCCTCGGCTTCATCCTGTTCGCCGAAAATTGCCTCGCCCCGGACCAGGTCCGCGATCTGGTGGCGGCGTTGCGCGACTGTGTCGGGCGCACCGACGCGCCGGTGCTGATCGACCAGGAGGGCGGCCGGGTCGCCCGGCTCAAGCCGCCCCATTGGCGAGAGTCTCCTCCGGCGCGGCCCTTTGGCCAACTGGCCGAACGGGACATGGAGGGCGCCACCGAAGCGGTCCGGCTCAATGCCGGGCTGATTGCCCGGGAGCTTTATGATCTTGGCATCAATGTCGATTGCGCCCCGGTGCTCGACGTCCCGGCGCCGGACGCCCATGACATCATCGGCGACCGCGCCTTCTCGCCCGATCCCGAAATCGTCGCGCGCCTGGGCCAGGCGTTCTGCGATGGGCTGCTTGCCGGCGGCGTCATGCCGGTGATCAAGCACATCCCCGGCCATGGCCGGGCCCTGGTCGATTCGCACCACGAACTGCCGGTGGTGGCGGCGCCGCTCGATGAGCTTGAGCGCAGCGATTTTCTTCCCTTCCGGGCGCTCAAGGCGCAACCCTTCGCCATGGTCGCCCACGTGGTCTATAGCGCCGCCGATGCCGAGCGCGCCGCGACCATATCGCGGGCCGTCACCGACGGCGTGATCCGCCGCGATATCGGCTATGAAGGGGTGCTGATCTCCGACGACATCTCCATGGAGGCGCTGGCCGGAAGCCCCAAGGAGAGGACCCGCGCCGTGCTCGATGGCGGCTGCGACGTGGCGCTCCATTGCAGCGGCAAGCTCGATGAGATGAAGGGCATGGTCGAGGCCTGCCCGCCGCTCGGCGCATCCTCCGTGAAACGGCTCGACCGGGCCATGGCCATGGTGGGCTCGCCGGAGCCGATTGACGCGGAAGACGTCGCCGGGCGCATCGATGCGCTGTTGGCCACGGTCACGCCGGCGGGCGGGTGAGGGCATGGGGTCTGCGCTCTATATCGCCTCGGTGTGGATCATTCCGGTCCTCCTGGCGGTCACCCTTCACGAGGCGGCCCATGGTTACGTGGCCCTCAAATTTGGCGACGACACCGCCCAGCGCCTGGGCCGGGTCAGCTTCAACCCCATCAAGCATGTCGATCCCATGGGCACCATCCTGATACCGGGGCTGTTGTTGGTGGCGAATTCGCCGATCCTGTTCGGCTATGCCAAGCCGGTGCCGGTCAATTTCGGCGCCCTCAACAACCCCAGGCGCGACATGGTCTGGGTGGCGCTGGCGGGGCCGGTGACCAATATCGCCCTCGCCGTGGTCTCGGCATTTCTGTTGCACCTGGCGGTGTTGTTGCCGCAGACATTCGCCATATGGTCGGTGCAAAACCTTCAGAACGCCATCCAGATTAATTTGATACTGGCAGTGTTCAACATGCTGCCGCTGCCGCCGCTGGACGGCGGGCGGGTCGCGGTCGGCCTGTTGCCCGACATCTTGGCCCGACCGTTGGCGGGGCTTGAACGCTGGGGCTTGTGGATTATTGTTGGGGCGCTGTTCATTCTGCCTTATCTTGGCCGCCAGCTGGGGATGGATCTGCATATCCTGTCCTGGCTGATCAGAGAGCCGGTAGGGGTTTTGATCAAAATCATTGCTGTTATCACGGGCCATGTATGAGGGCCCAAGGATTGCCTGAATTAGGAATTTCATGATCGACGAAACCCGACCGCAACCGATTTTCGAGGCCGATGACGCCGCCACCGGCGCCGCCGTGTCCAGCCAGATGGTGGTCGACCTTGAGGGCTTCGAGGGCCCGATCGACGTTCTGTTGACCCTGGCCCGTGAGCAAAAGGTCGACATCACCCGCATTTCGATCCTCCGGCTTGCCGATCAGTATCTCGCTTTCATAACCGAAGCCCGGCGCGTGAGCCTGGAGCTTGCCGCCGACTATCTGGTGATGGCGGCCTGGCTGGCTTATCTCAAATCCCGCCTGTTGTTGCCGGCGGCCGAGGACGGCGAGGAACCCACCGGCGAGCAGATGGCCGAGGCCCTGGCCTTCCAACTGCGCCGCCTCGAGGCGATGCAGGATGTCGGCGCGCGCTTGATGGCGCGGCCGCTGGTCGGACGCGAAGTGTTTTACCGGGGCGCGCCGGAGGGAATCGAAATCGTCACCTCCAGTGAGTTCACCGCCGAGCTCTATGATCTACTGCAAGCATACGGGTCGCTCAGGACCCGGGGCGAGGACGGCACCCTGCATATCTTGCCCTCCGAACTCTATTCCATGGAGGACGCTTTCGCGCGCCTGACCCGTCTTATCGGCGGGACCGCCGATTGGCAGATCCTGAGCACCTTCCTGCCGCAAGCTGTCGAGGACGGTCTGGTGGCCAGATCGGTACTGGCTTCGACCTTTGCCGCGTCTCTCGAACTGGTGCGCCAAGGCAAGGCGCAGATGCAACAAGCCGGCACGTTTGCCCCGATCTATTTGCGGAGCCGGGAACGGGACCAGAATGGATCCGGAGATGAGTGATATCGATACCCAACATCTGAGACTGCTGGAAGCGGTGCTGTTCGCCGCCGCCGAGCCTTTGGACACCGGGACCATGGCGGTGCGGCTTCCCGAAGGCGCCGACATCGACGGTCTGTTGGCCGAGTTGGCCGATGGCTACCGCAACCGCGGCGTCAATTTGGTGCGCAATGGCGGCAGGTGGGCCTTTCGCACGGCGCCGGACCTTGCCGCCCAGCTCAGGGTGTTCGCCACCCAGAAGCGCAAGCTGTCCCGCGCCGCCATCGAAACCCTGGCCATCATCGCCTATCACCAGCCGGTGACCCGCGCCGAGGTCGAAGAAATCCGTGGCGTCGGTCTGAGCCGGGGCACCCTCGACATCCTGTTCGAGGCGGGCTGGATCGCGCCCAAGGGCCGCCGCCGCACCCCTGGCCGCCCGGTGACCTGGGGCACCACGCCGGCGTTCCTCGGTGATTTCGGGATTGATGAGTTGGCCGATCTGCCCGGCCTGGATGAGCTCAAGGCCACCGGCTTGCTTGACAAACGCCCTGCCATTCAACTGGCCGGGGACAACGTCGTCAGCGAGGACTCCGAAGACCCCGATGACGCGGATGATCCCGAAGACTTGGAAGATTTGGAAGAGAATTTGGACCAGGTTGAGCCC
>CBDUSV010000350.1:0-3238 GCA_965369885.1 uncultured bacterium | reverse complement strand
TCGATCGAGGACCTGGCCCAGCTGATCTACGACCTCAAGCAGATCAACCCGGACGCCAGGGTGTGCGTCAAGCTGGTCGCCCAGACCGGCATCGGCACCATCGCCGCCGGCGTCGCCAAGGCCAAGGCCGATGTCATCCTGATTTCGGGCAATTCCGGCGGCACCGGGGCGAGCCCGCAAAGCTCGATCAAATATGCCGGGCTGCCCTGGGAGATGGGCCTGTCCGAGGTCAACCAGGTGCTGACCCTCAACCGCTTGCGCCACCGGGTCATCCTGCGCACCGATGGCGGGATCAAATCCGGCCGCGATGTCGCCATCGCCGCCATGCTCGGGGCCGAGGAATTCGGCATCGGCACCGCCTCGATGGTGGCGATGGGCTGCATCATGGTGCGCCAGTGCCACAACAACACCTGTCCGGTCGGCATCTGCACCCAGGATCCCAAACTGCGCGCCAAATTCACCGGATCACCTGAAAAGGTCATGAACCTGTTCAGCTTCGTCGCCGAGGAGGTGCGCGAGATTCTGGCGTCGTTGGGCGCCAAATCACTGCATGAGATCATCGGCCGCTCGGATCTTCTGACCCAGGTCAGCCGGGGGTCCGAACATCTCGACGATCTTGATCTCAACCCGCTTCTGACCCAGGCCGATCCCGGCGACTTCGCCCGCTATTGCACCATCGAAGGGCGCAACGAAGTGCCCGAGACCCTGGATGCCCAGATGATCGAGGACGCCAAGCCGGCGCTCGAGGGCGGCGAGAAAATGCAGCTCGCCTACAATGTCCGCAACACCCAGCGCGCCATCGGCACCAAGCTGAGCTCCATGATCACCCGGCGTTTCGGCATGGACGGGCTGGAGCCGGGCCATGTGACGGTGCGTCTGCGCGGCACCGCCGGCCAGTCCCTTGGCGCCTATGCGGTCCAGGGCCTCAAGCTTCAGGTGTTCGGCGACGCCAACGATTATGTCGGCAAGGGACTGTCGGGCGGCATCATCGTCGTCCGTCCCCTGGCCTCGTCCAACCTGATCAGCAACGACAACACCATCATCGGCAACACCGTGCTTTACGGCGCCACCGGCGGCAAGCTGTTCGCCGCGGGCCAGGCCGGCGAGCGCTTTTGCGTGCGAAATTCCGGCGCCTCGACCGTGGTCGAGGGATGCGGGTCGAACGGGTGCGAATACATGACCGGTGGCGTCGCCGTGATCCTTGGCCCGGTCGGCGACAATTTCGGCGCCGGCATGACCGGGGGCATGGCCTTCGTCTATGACAGTGACGACACCTTCTCCCACCGGGTCAATGACGACACATTGGTGTTCCAGCGCATCGAGACCGAATATTGGGAGAACCGGGCCAAGGCGTTGGTGTTGGAGCATGTCGAGAACACCCAGTCGCGGTTTGCCGAGCGCCTGCTCAATGACTGGCGCCGCCAGGTGGTGAAGTTCTGGCAGGTGGTGCCGATGGAGATGCTGGAGCTGCTCGAACATCCGGTGACGGTCAAGGACACCGAGCAGCGGGCGTAAGGATGGGGCGGCCTATTTCCTGGAAATCGATTGTGATACTGGCGGCGGTCGCCGGTTTTTTTGTGCCGGCGCCGGGCCATGCCGCTTCGAGCCGGGATTTGGCCCAGGATCGTGTCCAGGACCTGGCGCCGGTGCCCTTTGAGGTTTCGGCGATGGATGTGGTTGATGCCATGCTCGGCATCGCCGATGTGGGACCCGAGGATTTCGTCGTCGATCTCGGCTCCGGCGATGGCCGTATCGTCATCCGCGCCGCAACCAAGTACGCAGCCCGTGGCTTCGGCGTCGAGATCGATGCCAAGCTCGTCACCCTCAGCAACAAAAAGGCGCGCGCCGCCGGGGTCGCCGGCCGCGCCCGGTTTATGGTCCAGGATCTGTTCAAGACCGACATTGCCCGGGCCAGCGTGGTCACCATGTTCCTGTCACGGCAATTGAACCTGGCGATGCGGCCCAGGCTTCTTGCCGATCTTGCGCCGGGCAGCCGGGTGGTGTCCCACGACCACGACATGGGGGCCTGGCAGCCGGACCGGGAGTTGAACCTGATACCGGCGGCAGAGCGCCGGGCCCATCTCGACAAGGAACATCAACGCGAAAGCTGGGTCTATCTGTGGATCGTCCCGGCCCGCATCGCCGGCACATGGCGCGGCCGCGTCAAGGGTGACCGGACGGCCCTGGAGATCACCTTCCAGCAGAAATTCCAGATGATCTCGGGCATCGCCCGCTGGCACGGCACCTCGGCGCTCTACTCCCCAAAACTCCGCGGCGCCGGGATTTCCTTCCATATCCCGGCCCGGGCGCGAGGCCCACGGCAGAGCTTCAAGGGCCGCATCAAAGGTGACGTCATCACCGGCACCGTGGGCGCCGCCGGCGCCCCGGCGTGGCGGCTCACCCGGGTCCGGCGCCGGGACGCCCGCAAGCGCTAATGCAGGAAACTTCCCTGGCCCCGGCGCGGCCGCGACCGAGCCTGACCATCACCGACGCCGTGGCCCTGGTGGTGGGGATGGTGGTCGGCGTCGGCATCTTCCGCACCCCGTCCCTGGTGGCGGCCAATGCGGGCAGCGAGACCACCTATCTGGCGCTATGGCTGGCCGGCGGCGCGGTGTCATTGATCGGGGCGCTCAACTACGCCGAGTTGGCCTCGAGCCACCCCGATGCCGGTGGCGAGTATCATTTCCTCCACCGCGCCTTCGGTCCCGCCACCGGGTTCCTGTTCGCCTGGGCGCGCATGACGGTGATCCAGACCGGCGCCATCGCCGCCGTCGCCTTCGTGTTGGGCGATCACGCCGCCGCCATCCAACCCATCGGCCCCTTTGGTCCGGCAATCTACGCCGGCCTCGCCGTGGTGGTGCTCACCGGGCTCAACATCTCTGGGGTGAGACACTCCAAGCGGGCGCAGAACCTGCTGACGCTCAGCGTCGCGGTGGTGCTGGTGGCGGTATCGCTTGCGGCCTTTGTGGTTGGCCCGGCAGCACCGGCGCCGCCGGTGGCGGCGATCGAAGCCGGCGCCGGCACCGTGACCGTCGCCGGCCTTGCCATGATCTTCATCTTGTTGAGCTATGGCGGCTGGAACGAAGCCGCCTATCTTTCCGCCGAGCTCGGTGGTGGGCGCCGCAACATGATCCGGGTCCTTTTGGTCGGCATCGGCGCCATCACAATTCTTTATCTGTTGTTCAATGGCGCGCTGCTCACCACCCTTGGCCTCGAGGCCATGCGCGGCTCCAAGGCG
>CBDUSV010000349.1:0-3243 GCA_965369885.1 uncultured bacterium | reverse complement strand
CGGACGTCACCATGATGTACCGGCGGTCGCGCAAGGAGATGTCGGCGGCGGCCCACGAAATCCACGAATGCGATGTCGAGGGCATCACCCTCGATCTCCTCACCGCGCCGGTTTCGGTCGAGGTCGAGAACGGACAGGTCGTCGGCATCACGTCACAGCGCATGGAGCTCGGCGAACCCGATGACAGCGGCCGCCGCCGCCCGGTCCCCATACCGGGTTCGGAGTATTTCACCCCCGCCGACACCATTCTCATGGCGATCGGACAGGACGTCGACGTCGCCGCCCTCAATGAGGGCAGCCTTGGTCTCGACAAAAGATGGGGCACCATCGAGGTTGACCCCCTAACCATGATGACCAACCTGGACGGCGTGTTCTCCGGCGGCGATTGCGTCACCGGGGCCGCCACCGTGGTCGAAGGCGTTGGCGCCGGGCGCCTCGGCGCTTTCGCCATCGATGCCTATTTGGGCGGCGCCGACGAGGCCGATATTGCCGCCGCGATCTCCAAGTACAAGCCGCAATTTTTCGACATCGGCGCCAAGGCCGCTTCCGACGCGGCGATGAACGATATGCCGGTGCTCGATGGGGACGGCCGCATCGAGGCGTTCGCCAATGCGGGCTATGGCGGCGACGTGGACAATGACGAGGCCTTCAAAGAGGTCGAAACCGGCTTTTCAGAGGAGGCGGCGCTGGAGGAGGCTGGAAGGTGCCTGATGTGCCGTTGCCAGGCGGCAGGTGCCTGTACGTTGCAGAGCCTCTCCATCGAACACGGGGCCGGAACCAAGACCTACCTGGGTAAGGATGCTTGGAAATGAATGTGACTCTCAAGGTCAAAGAGTCCGGGCCGGTAGATCCGGGCATCGCGTCGCCGCTGGTCTCCTGGCCGTTTTTTCAACTCGAATTCGAGAAATGCATCAAATGCCTGCAGTGCGTCCGCATCTGCGAAGAAGTCCAGCACCGTGAGGTCTATGGCGTCGATGAGTCGGGCTACCCGGAGCTGGTCAGCGGCACCAACGACTTCCGCGACACCCAATGCAACAACTGTGGCCAGTGTGTCGGTGTGTGCCCGACCGGGGCCTTGAAGGATCTATCCGACGTCGGGGCTCTGCCTAAGAACCTGCGCAACAAGACCACCACCATCTGTGGCTATTGCGGCGTCGGCTGCGCCATCGAGCTGGAAACCGAATTGGGCCGGGTGGTCGCCGTCAATCCTTCGCCGGTCTCGGACGCCAATCTTGGCAATCTGTGCGTCAAGGGCCGTTTCGGCATGGACTTCATCCATCATCCCGAACGTTTGACCCAGCCGCTGATGCGCCGTGGCGGCAAGGACAGCCCGCTTGAACCGGCAAGCTGGGAAGAGGCCGTCGCCTTCACGGCACAGCGCCTCAATGAGGTCAAGGCCGAGCACGGCGCCCATGCGCTTGCCGGCTTCACCTCGGCGCGGGCCACCAATGAGGACAATTTTGTGTTCCAGAAGATGACCCGCTGCGCCTTCGGCACCAACAACATCGACCATTGCGCCCGGCTTTGCCACATGGCCTCCGCCGTGGCCTTGAAGAAAGCCGTCGGCTCCAGCGCCCCGTCCGCGTCCAGTCCCGACGTGCGCATGGCAATGGCGTTCATCGTCTGCGGATCGAACACCACCGTGACCCACCCGGTGATTTCAAGCCAGGTGTTCAAGGCCAAGTATGAGAGCGGCGCCAAGCTTGTGGTCATCGACCCGCGCCGGATCGAACTGGTCGACCACGCCGATGTCTGGCTGAGACCGAAGAACGGCACCAATGTCACCGTGTTGAACGGCCTTGCCCGCATCATCTGGAAGGCGGGGCTGGCCAACGACGCCTTCATCAAGGCCCGAACCGAGAACTGGGAGACCTATACCCAGAGCCTGGAAAAATATACGCCTGAATATGTCGAAGAGATTTCCGGCGTGCCCCAGGACCGGCTGAATGCGGCGGCGTTGATGTATGGCGAGGCTTCCCGGGGCATGCTGTTGTGGGGCATGGGCATCACCCAGCACCTGACCGGCGTCGATGGCGCCCTGGCCATGGCCAATCTCTCACTGCTTTCGGGGCACGTCGGGCGTCCCGGCACCGGCTTTATCCCGCTGCGCGGCCAATCCAATGTGCAGGGCTGTTCCGACATGCAGGGCCAGCACAACAATCTTCCCGGTTACCACGATATCAAGGACCCGGATGACCGCGCCAAGTTCGAAAAGGCCTGGGGCGTGCCCATGCCCGAGGACGAATTTCTGACCATCGTCGAGATGGAAGAAGGCGCGATTGAGGGCACCATCAAGGCCATGTACATCATGGGCGAGAACCCCATGGGCTCAAGTCCCGACATGAATGAGGTCGAGCGCGGCCTCAAGAACCTCGATTTCCTCGCCGTGCAGGATCTGTTCCTGTCCGAAACCGCGGCCCTGGCCGACGTGGTGTTCCCGGCGGCGAGCTTCGCCGAGAAGGACGGCACCTTCACCAACACCGAGCGCCGGGTGCAACTGGTGCGCAAGGCGGTCGAGCCCCCCGGCGAGGCCCGTGCCGACTGGGAGATCATCTGCGACGTGTCGACCGCCATGGGCTACCCCATGAGCTATGACGGCGCCGCGGAAATCATGGTCGAGATCGCCTCCCTGGTGCCGTCCTACGCCGGCATCCGCCACGACCGGCTCGATGGCAGCGGCCTGCAATGGCCGTGCTTCGATACCGACCACCCCGGCACCCGCTTTCTCTATGAAGACAGCTTCCCGACGGACTCCGGCAAGGGATTGTTCCATGTCGTCGACCAGGGCGATGCCGGCGAGGACGAGGCCGATGATGAATATCCGTTGAACCTCAACACCGGCAGGTTGCTCGAGCACTATCACACCGGCACCATGTCGCGGCGTTCACTGGGGCTGGATCACATGCGGCCCGAGGGTGAGGTCGAGGTCCATCCCGAGGACGCCCGGCGCTACGATCTGGAGGATGGCTGCATGGGCCGCATCGACACCAAGCGCGGTTCGATCGACGTTAAGGTCATCGTCACCGACCGGACACCGGAGGGCGCGATCTTCTACCCGTTCCACTTCTCGGAAGCGCCGGCCAACCGGCTGACCAGCGCCAAGTTCGACAAGGCCTCGCAAACCCCGGCCTTCAAGCGAACCGCGGCAAGGGTCGGGCGTATCCAAGGCTAGCACTATGTCAAGGTGCCGACCTCATAGACCTCGGTCATACTGAGGCGCATGTCTTCGGCCAGGGCCGCCAG
>CBDUSV010000348.1:0-3247 GCA_965369885.1 uncultured bacterium | reverse complement strand
AGGTCCAATCGGCCGATATCCGCGTAGACCTTGCCGGCATTGTTATGTTGTCCTGAATCCCCGGGTTGAAGCCTGATGGCCTTCTCGATCAATGGCAGGCCATCATCGCTCTTGCCTTGTTGATGCAGAAGAATGCCAAGGAAATGAAGCGCGGGACCATTGTCGGGATCGCTATCGAGGACCAGCTGGTAAAGCCCCTTGGCCTCATCCAACTGACCCGATTGATGCAACGCCTGGGCCCTCAGAAACTGCTCCGCCACTGGACCGGCCCGATCGGTGTCGGAGACCGGCGCCCTTGCGGCATCCATCGGCTTAGCCATGGCCGCGAACCCTAGAATCTATGCATCGACATAAGGTCCAAAGACCTGCCCGTCGGCATGGATGACATCATTTTGCTTGATAACTTTTGCCGGATTTCCGACGACAACGGCGTACTCCGGCACGTCTCTGTTGACCATGGCGCCCGCACCTATGGTGGACCAGTTGCCGACCTTGACCCGGGGAAGAATGGTCGAATTGGTTCCAATCGTTACACCATCGCCGATTTCGACTTCACCGGAAATGCTCACCGCGTGGGCGATAAAGGTTGAATCCCCGATCTTGGTTTCATGTCCAACAAGGGTGCCCATGTGGATACTTGAATTGTTGCCGATGGAAACCTCGGCCTGGAGTTGAACCGCTTCTTGAATGTAGTTTCCGACCCCGATTCGGACCATCCGCAGATCCACTGTCGGATAGATTAGATTCGCCAGTGGAAAACCACGCCTAACGATCTCGCGTGTGGTCTCAAGGCGGGTCGTCATGCTGCCCGTGATGATATTGACGAAGTGAACTTCATCGCCGGAAAAATCATCCAGAACCTCGAACCCGCCGAACACCGGATAACCGTAGAAGTCCGTGCCCTTTTTCGAAGCTTCATTGTCGAGGAAGCCGATAAACTCCATGCGCTCATCGCAACCCGGCGCACGGCCACCATTATCTTGAATGGCCTCGATGATGCGAATGGTCTGCGGATTTTTGGCGCCCAGCAACAAAACTTTCACCGGCTGCCCTCCTTCAAATCACTTGCCGATGTGAGGCCACGCAGGCCATGGAGGTCCGCGACTTGATTTAACATGTCCCGGAATTCATGGACGAAGCGCTCCTCATCGCACAGCGGCGATGTTCGCATCACGTCGCGCAAGCCATGGCGCCATGCCATCAACTTGTCCCGTTCCCCGGCAAGGGCCACCGCCTTTTCCACATAGTCCTCGGTTGAAAAGGTGCAGAGCTCATCGAGACCGCATTGCATAAGATCGCTGTAGCTGATGCGCTGGTGGTTGGCATCGCCGACCAGGGTCACCACCGGCACCCCCATCCAGATGGCATCGCAGGTCGTGGTGCCGCCGGTCAGTGGAAAGGTGTCGAGGGTGATGTCGATCTGGTTGTAATAGGCCAGATGTGACGCGTCCCCAGCCTTGTTGTCGATGAAGTAGAGACGATCCGATGAAAGCCCCTCCGCCATGAAATGGCTGGTCAGATTGCGGCAGAAATTGATCGACTTGACCTCGGGCCGCACCACCAGGAACCGGGACTCCGGCACCCGTTTCAGAACCTCGGCCCACGCAGCGATCACTTTCGGCGTAAATTTATATGGGTTGTTGAGGGTGCCAAAGGTGACGACGCCGTTGCGGTCCATGGGCAAATCCGGGGCAATCGCTTCCTCTTGGATGGCGTCATAGCAGATCCAGCCGCCCGGCATGATGACGGGCTCCTCGACCATGGTGTCTTCATTGGCGGGGTTTATGAAGCGGTCCGCGATCGCATAGTCGACGGCCTTTAGCCCATAGGTGAAGGGGTAACCCAGCCACGACATCTGCACCGGCGCCGGGCTGTAAGCCAGCGCCGCAAGCCGGGACGAAGTGGTAAAACCGTTGAGTTCGATCAGAATATCAATGCCGTCATCACGGATTTTTTCCGCGATTTCCCGCATTGTCAGGCCATCGACATTGACGAAATCATCAACATTGTCCCGGAATGATTGCTGGACGGGATCGTTGGGCTGCCACACCGGCGTATAACAGTGAAAGGAAAACCCCGTACGGTCAAAATTCCTGATCAGCTTGATGAGGAATTTACCGACTGAATGGCCACGAAAGTCCGACGAAAGAAAACCGATACGTAGTCTGTCCAAGCCCTCCACTGCCCGCGGAGGAGACAGTGGGTCGCCGGCTGCCTTGGCTTCGGCGTCTTGGGCCCAGAGATCAACAAGCTTGCGCAGCTTGTCCACTGTTTGCTCGTCATCCGCATAGACCAGTAGATCAAGAAGCATCGACTCCAGGCGGCGGGGCTCTAAGTGGCCGGCGATCTCCCAGACATCGCCAAGCTTGGCAAGGCCCTCGAAATCACAGATGCAGCGGAACAGCCATAAGATGTTGGGTGAAGTCTTGGGAGAATAATCCGGAAGCTCCAACATGGCATATGCATAAGTGCATGCCTGGTCGTACTCGCCAATTTCCTTCAAAACCGCAATTAGATTGACATATGAGTCAATGAATTCCGGCTTCAGAGACAATGCTTTCTTGAAGGCGGGTATGGCAAATTGCGGACGATTTAGCCGACGATGGGCACAACCCAGATTGTTATGTGCCTCGACCATATCCGGTGCGAGCTGTGTGGCATGGATGAGTATCTCGATGGCTTCGGTCAACTTGCCTAGCTGCAACAATTGACCGCCAACATCATTCCACATTGTAGGGTCGTTGGGATTGTCCTCTAGAATTCCACGAAAGATTTCCAGGGCATCGTCATATTGGCCGGCGTCGGCAAGCCGGGCCGCCCGATGATACTCGGTGTCGACGTTGAGTGATGAGGCACCCCCCATGGCGCCACCGGAACCGTTCACATTTTCGCCTTTGCCTGCGTCAACGACCATTCCACAACCTTCCACATAGCACCGGCCAATCCAGCGCTCTCAGCCTCGAAATGTCCGAACATTTGGCGGGCGCCGTGACTTTGCTCAATCACCAACGGACAATGTGGTGGCATATGGTAATCAAAGGGTTAATGAACTTCCGGATGAAAACGGCGCTTGCAATCACCGATCTGAAATGGTGGCTATTTCGGTTTCCGGCCAATGACTTAGGGTCGTGATTTGCAACAGTTTGTTAACCAAGAATTGATAAAAAAATCATAATTGAAATTTAAAGCCCTAGCCTGCGAAGTGAAGAATTGGCAAGAGCGTGATTCAATGCCGAGACAGATGAAA
>CBDUSV010000347.1:0-3262 GCA_965369885.1 uncultured bacterium | reverse complement strand
GGTGGCACCGACACGGCCACGGTCTCCATCACCGTGACCCCGGTGAACGACCCGCCGGTCGCGGTGGACGATACGGCCGAACTTGACGAGGGTGCGTCCGTCGTCATCAACGTCCTGGCCAACGACTCCGATCCTGATTCCTCGATAACGGTTACGGGTGTCACGACAACGACCCTGGGCACTGTTGAGATTACCGACAGCGGCACTACGGTCACCTACACGTCCACCGTCGGGACCGGCGAGGCCAGCTTCGACTACACCATCAGCGACGGCAAAATTCCGACCGCGACCGCGACCGTGGTTGTCACCGTGAACAGCGCCGGTGGCGGCGGTGGCGGCGGTGGCGACATGCATGTCGGCGACCTTGAAGACGGGGGCAGCGTGATCAGCGGCCGTCGCCAGAACAAATGGACCGCGATGGTGAAAGTTACGGTGCATGGCCCCCTCGAGGCTCTCGTCGATGGCGCCACCGTGAGCGGTAGCTGGAGCAATGGCGCCAAGGGTGGCGGATCCTGCATCACGGTCGCAGGTCTATGTACCGTTTCGAAAAACGGTCTCAAGCTCACCGCTTTATCGGCAACCTTCACGGTCAATGATGTGACCCATGCCACGCTGAGCTATGTTAGCGCCGACAACGACGCTCCCTTCGACCCACCGGTAATTACTGTGAACCAGCCGTAAACCGACGGCCCAAACACAAGGCCACGACAGACAAGACCCCTTCTCCGCCATGGCGGGGAGGGGGTTTTTCTTTGCGTGATGGCAGAAGACCACGGATTTTCTTGTAATAAAGACATCTATATTGTTAACTATATGTATTAACCAATATAGATTGGAGAATTATCTTGCATTTTATTAAAAATCTATTAAGATGACCCAGTCATTCGTTATGGCGTGTTTATAAGTTTCGCGGCCAACACCTGACCGTTACATCGGGGGTCGCCACTTGTAGGCGAGTTGACAGGGAGAACAACCATGAAAACACGGGCAAAGTCATTGACGGCACGGCAAGCCGCCCTGGTGGTGGGGTTCCTCGCCGGGTTGCTGGTCATGGCCATTGGCATTGCCAATCTCCACGGCCATATCCTCACATCCCTGATGTCCCAGGCCCAAATGCCCCAGAGCCAAATGCCCAAGGTCTCAACGCCCAAGGTGTTGGAGCCGCAAGTTCCTGTGCCGCTTGCCACCGGCGTGAAGGACAGCCATTCTCGTCTCGGCACAAGCGGCGAAGGCTCCCAGGGCTAAGGCCCCGGGCAAACCGGGCACAAGACCCCGGGATTTTGCAAATTAGGGCTCATCATGTGAGCCCATTTTTTTGGCCGCGATCTAGTCCCCCTGGGTGTCGGCAGTGGCGGCGGCGGTGGCGACGGCGGCCTGGTGGTCCTCGGCCTTTTCCGGAACCGCGAAACCGCAATAGCCCTTGAAGTCGCCGACACTGTCGAAGATCGGCGCGCCGGAAAGATGGATAAGGTAGAGAACGCCGTCACGGTCATACAATTTGTAATGGAAATCGGAGAAGGTGCGCCGCGCCTCGAGATCATCGATATGAGCGCGCCAACGAACACAATCGTCCGGGTCGATGCCGGAGCGCTGCCACCGGGTCTGGCCCACCACCCGCGCCGGCTTGCCGGTCTTGGGCCCTTCGACGCCGCGGTTCTGGGACGGCCGCCAGATATCGACCACCTGGTGCTGTTTGTCGGAGCGCCACCACCAGCCGGTGTCCTTGAGGCCATGGCCCCTGAGATCGTCGGTCAAGTCGGCGGGGCTGTCGCCGGCGGCGCGGCCGTCCCTGGCGGGCCTGTTGCCGGCGATGAGGAAATCGAGGCTGTGGCCGGTGAGCTTGAGGATGCGGGCGAGAATGAAGAAGGGGGGTTCGGAACGGCCGAGCTCGTATTTGGCATAGCGGTCCCGCGCAATGCCGATCATGCGAGAAAATTCCTCTTGGGTGAAACCCATCGAGACGCGGATCGCGGCCAGCCGCCTGGCGAAGGCCTGCTTGGCCCTTTGTGATTCGTTGCTCGCAACCATGGGGAGAATTTAAACGCAAGCAGGCAAAAAAGGCCAGTGAAATGCCCTTACTGGATTTAAGTTTTGCATTTCTGGTGGGTGGACAGGATGTCCCCGGGCCCACGCCACCCCCAGCAACGGCAGCGGCGCAACCATCGAAACCTATCTAATAAAAATTACCTATAATTTAAAGTATTGAAGTAAAATAAGCAGTAATCATTACTGATATGCTAACCTTTACATCTGTTTTATCATGAAAATATAAGTAATCATTCAAGTTTTTCTTCCTTTTTAACTTTTTATTCATTTCCTCCCGTCAACTTTACTTGTGCGCGAATTCCCGCGCGCACCGCCCAAAAGCCATCTCCTGGGGCCAAATCCGGGAAATGGCGGGCAAACACTGACAAGGAGGAAAAACCATGAGAACGCTGTTTCGTATTATGAAAGTCATCAATATCAGCGGCGCTGTGATGGCCACCCTGGCCGCCCTGGTCTTGTTGCTGGGCTCGGCCAATGCGGCCAACGCCAACCACCTTGCGGCGCCCACCGGCCTGGTGTGTGACGCCACCGCCGATCCCATCACCCTTGACTGGGAAGATGTCGGGGGCGCGGTCAAATATTCGGTCGATTTCCGCCTGACCCAGACCGTCGAAGAGGTCACCACCACCATCGAGCTTTCCATCGGCACCTCTGACCGCACCGATGGCGGGCTGATCGGTGATTCCGACCTCGACGTCACCTACGGCGAACTCGAAGCCGCTGCCGGCGTCGAGGCCGGGGCGCTTGCGGACTTCGACGCCTATGCCAAGGTCAAGGCGCTTGACCCGGGCAGGAACAAGGGCCGCCACAACCACAGCTTCTCTCCCGAGAGCTTCTGCGGCCCCATCTCGTAATCGCAGCCATTGCACGTGATGGACTTGGGGGCGAGCAGGGCTTGGGCCTTGCCCGCCCCTCTTTTTTAACCACCACCCTGCCCCCCCGCCGACGTGATGTGCCGCCGCTGGCCAGATCCGCCACCGGGCCACGGAAAATCCCCGCAATATCAACAGAAGTATATACAATTTTATTCAAATTTATTCAAATTTTTCGCCCGCGCCAATTTATGAAACTAAAATAACCACCAGGTGGTCCGTATTGATTAACATCCTGTTTTATTGAGGAACCAAAGTTTAACCGTCTGTTATTATTGATATTTTTACTTACGAATCCAAACGTCATACCCCAAGCCGCTCAATCAGGGTGCGGGTTTGGCGCC
>CBDUSV010000346.1:0-3268 GCA_965369885.1 uncultured bacterium | reverse complement strand
GGCCGGGACGGGGGACAAACCCTAAGACGCGGATGATCACCGAAGACCAAAGCGATGTGGTGGATTTTCTTTCCGATCCCCGAAGCCATGGCCTGGAATCCGGTGGGGGGGCGTCCGCTGGTGCCGCCGTCGAGCGCATCGACACCCACGGCGCCATGGTCTTCCTGGCCGCCGACGTGGTCTACAAGCTGAAGCGGGCGGTCAAATTCCCTTACATGGATTTCTCGACCCTGGAAAAGCGTCTAGGCGCCTGCCGCGCCGAGATCGAGATCAATAGCCGCACCGCGCCCACCATCTATAAAGGCATCGCCGCCATCGTCGCCGGCCCCGATGGCGCGCTCAGGATCGCCGCCATCGGCGAGGACACGCCCCCGGGCGTAACCGTTCTCGATTGGGTCGTGGTCATGGCGCGGTTCGACCAGGACGGCATATTCGACCGCCTGGCCGAGCGCGGCGCCCTCGATGCCGGCCTCATGGCCGATCTCGCCCGCGCCATCGCCGCGTTCCACGCCGATGCCGCACCGCGCCGCGATCACGGCGGCGCCGATGCCATGGCCTGGGTGGTTGCTGAGAACCTCAAGGCCATTGAGCGTGACAGTCCGGCGATTTTCCCTGAAGACATCAACCGGCGCTTGCACAGTTTGTCCGAGGCCGCGCTTGAGCGCTCGGCCCGGCTGTTGGAGCGCCGCCGCGGCCAGGGTTGGGTGCGCCACTGTCATGGCGACATGCATCTCGGCAACATCTGTCTCATCGATGGCAAGCCGACCCTGTTCGACGCCATCGAATTCAACCAGGCCATCGCCTGTATCGATGTGCTCTATGACCTGGCGTTTTTGTTGATGGACCTGGAAAGACGTGGGATGCGCGGCCTTGCCAACGGTTTGTTCAACCAATATCTGGCCGAAGGCGGCGACGGCGTCGGCCAATTGGAAAGCCATCTCGAAGGACTGGCGCTGTTGCCGCTGTTTCTGTCGTGCCGGGCCTTGGTGCGGGCCCAGACCACGGCCGCCGCGGCGGCCCGCCAGTCGGACCCGGGCGAGGCCGCAAGGCTGGAAACCGTGGCCCGGGATCATCACGCCCTGGGCCTTGAGTTGCTGACCCCGCCGCCGCCGCTTCTCGTCGCCATCGGCGGGCTTTCCGGGGTGGGAAAATCGACCCTGGCGCGGGCCTTGGCGCCGGCCATCGGCGCGGTGCCGGGCGCCGTGGTGCTGCGTTCCGACGTCATCCGCAAGAAGCTTTCGGGCGCCGATGTTCTTGATCGCCTGGGGCCCGAAGGCTATTCCGGCGCCGTCACCGATCAAACCTTCGGCGCCATCTATGCTCTCGCCGGGACCGGGCTTGATGGGGGACACGGCATCATCGCCGACGCCGTATTCGCCTTACCCGAACAACGCCTGAGGATCGAACAGGTGGCGGCGCGCATCAAGGTGCCGTTCACCGGTATTTGGCTCGACGCGTCCACCGAGGTCATGGAACAGCGCCTTCGCGCGCGCCAGCCGGATGCGTCCGATGCCACGCCCGGGGTGTTGCGCCAACAGCTCGATTACGATCTTGGCCAGATCACATGGCACCGCATCGAGGCCGCCGGCGGTCTTGACGCCACCCTTGATGCCACCCTTGCCGCCATCAGGATTGACCAATGAAGGTTAAATTTGCCCACCGGCGCCGCTTGCATGATCTCGAAGCTGGCATGGAGCCGGTTTTTTCTCTAACGTTCCCGCCATGACCACCGAAGCCGAGACCACGCGTACCGTGATCCTGACCGGGGCCAGCCGCGGCATCGGCCACGGCACGGTCAAGCGCTTCAGCGCCGAGGGCTGGCGCATCATTACCTGTTCGCGCGAAGACGTGCCGCAGGAATGCCTGCGCGATCCCAACTGGTCCCACCACATCACCACCGACCTTGGCGACGCCGAAAGCCAGCATGAATTCGTCGAGCGGGCCAACGAGATCCTCGGCGATGAGCCATTGCATGCCCTGGTCAACAATGCCGGCATGTCGCCCAAGACGCCTTATAAGGAGCGGCTCGGCTGCCTCAATGGCGATATCGAAGCCTGGCGCGAGGTCTATGAGCTCAACCTGTTCGTGCCCCTGACCCTTGCCCGTGGCTTTGCCGCGGCGCTGCACAAGGCCCATGGCACCATCGTCAACATCACCTCCATCGCCGGCCACACCATCCATCCCTTCGCCGGCTCCGCCTATTCGACCTCGAAGGCGGCGTTGTCGTGCCTGACCCGGGAAATGGCCGCCGAATTCGGCGAACTCGGGGTGCGGGTCAATGCCATTGCCCCCGGCGAGATCGAGACCGACATGCTGTCGGCGGAGACCGAGGTCCTGATCCCGCGCATCCCGTTACAGCGCCTGGGCCAACCCGAAGATGTCGCCTCGGTGGTGTATTTCCTGTGTTCGGAGCAATCCGGCTATGTCAGCGGCACCGAAATCTTCGTCACCGGCGGCCAGCATCTCTATTGAGCGGAATCTCTATTGAGTATGAGCGGCCCCGTCCATTGCGAAGTCCGTCGAAGGCCCGCTTGCCGGCGTATTTGAAGGCGTGGTTCCCGCGATCTCGCGGATCAGCTTGCTCAGCACGGCGGCGGCGAAATCCCTGAAGCCATTTGCGGGAATGGCGAACGCGCCCGGCCCGCCGATGACATTGTCGAGAAAATAGAGATGAAGATTGCCATGGCGGCCATCGAGGATGGGCAGGCCGTTGATGGTGATGCCTTGTGCGACAACCAGATCCCGGGCCCATGACGCGGGCCGGCCCCGCGATGTCGGCCCGTCGCCGGAAATGTCGATGATCCGGCGCGGGCTTTGGTAATCATTCTCTTCGAACAGACCCGACGCCATCAGAATGGCCTCGCCGACCGCGGTGCCATTGCCCGAAATCTCCGCCCGTGGCGTATTGATCAGGGCGGCGGCGAAGCGGTCGGCGCTGGCGGCATCATTGATCCGGGACCAGATGACGATCGGCACCTGGATGCCCGGTCCCGACCATTCCACATAGGTGACGGCGATGGCCCGGTGGAAGCCGTTGCCGATGGCACGGATGACTTTGGGATTGCGAAAGGCCTTGGCGTAACCCACGCGCTGGAGGGCGAACTCCTTTTCATCGATGCTGCCCGAGGAATCAACAGCCAGCACCAATTGCAGATCGACTTTGACCTCGGTCGCCGGCGCCTTTGCTGTAAGGCCGGCCAACAGCGCAAGGCCAAGGACAGGGGCTAGGAGAACCCCAAGAAATTTTTGCAATCGGCGTTTCATGGCG
>CBDUSV010000345.1:0-3271 GCA_965369885.1 uncultured bacterium | reverse complement strand
CCGATAGCGGGCTCACCTCGCGGCCCTGCTTGTTGGCATCCCTGACAAAAGCCGGGTCCTTGAAGGTCGCCATGAAGGCCTTACGCATCGCCTTGACCCGGTCTTTGGGCACCTTGGGACCCAGCGCGTACGGCCGGCCCATGGCCTTGGCTGTCAGCATCACACGCCACCAGGTTTTGGCATCCTTGACCGAGTACTGGGGCAGAACGTGCTTCCTGTCGACGAAGTCCATGATCAGGGGCACGCCCATCTTGGTGAGCTCGGGATGGGGCTTCAGCGACATTTGGGCGAGGACGGTGATGTTCTGCTTGAGAAACTTGGGCCCGATGCCGATCTTGAAGGATGACCAGGACTGGGATATTCCGTCGACTTCGCCCCGCTTCATCGCCAGTTGAATCAACGTGGCCGAGGGATAGCCGCCGATCAACTGGAACTTGGCGCCAAGGATGTTATTTATAAGCGCGGGGTAAACCTCGGAGTCCGTGCCACCGCCGCTGTGGCCCATGACGGACTTGATCTTGAAGACATCCTCGAGTGTCTTGATTTTGGTGGAACTCAAGATCGCCAAGACCCCGGCCTCGTTGGTGACGCTGCCGAGCCATTGGAACTTTTCGGAGAGGAATTTCGGTCCCGAGTGGCCCATGATCTGGGCCAAGGGCGAGTTGCGTTGGATCCCGCCGATGACGCTGCCGTCCTGGGGCGCCACGTTGTAGATGAAATTGGCCGCGACGACGCCGCCGGCGCCCGGCATGTTCTGGACCAGTATCTTTGGATTGCCCGGAATGTGCTTGATCAAATGCCGCGCCAGGGTCCGGGCGTAGGCGTCGTAGCCGCCGCCCGGGGCCGAACTCTGGATGATCTTGATTCGTTTGCCCTTATAGAAATCGGCGACCGCACCGGCACTGGCGGAGGCTGGCGCCAGGGCGCCGCCCAGCCCGGCGATGGCGAGAACGGTGATCACGCGCTTAAACTTGGATGACATGACAAATCTCCCTGTGGTGTGAGGCGTGCTTGCTGTGCACTCGATATTTTGCCGAAACCCTAGCACGGGCCGGGGATCATGAGAAGCGGGCGCGTTTGGCGCTGACGGCGGCGGGGGGGCATCAACACCGGGGCATCTCCCCGCCCGCTTATCCCCTTGGCGCCTCGCCCACCACGGTGCAGCGGCGCAAGAGGCGGCGCTGTTCGCGGGGGAAGTCGGTGCGGCCGTGGTTGGAACACCGGTTGTCCCACATCACCACGTCGCCGGGGCGCCAGATGTGTTCGTAGATGAATTCGGGGCGCTCGCTGATCTCGATCATTTGGTCGATGATGGGTTCGGCCTCCGCCTGGTCCATGCCTTCCACCGCCACGGTGTGCAGGCGGCTTATGAATAGGGACGTCTCTTTGGTCGCCGGATGGGTGGTGAACACCGGATGCCAGGCGTGGGCCTTGTCTTCAAGCCCGACCGTCGGGTCGGCTTTTTCGCGGCGCCGGAAACCGCCCATTTGCAGCACCTTACGCCCGGCGAGCTTTTGCTTGAGCTCCGGGGCCAAGGCGTCATAGGCGCGGTAGAGATTGGCGAACCGCGTGTTGCCGCCGCTCGACGGCAGCTCCAGGGCATGGAGCAGGGAATATTTATAGGGCACGGCATCATATTCGCCGTCGGAGTGAAACCACATGTCGCCGTCGCCGTAAGAGCCCAGGGCCTCGCCATCGACCATGATGTTGGACACCAGCATGAGCCGCCCGTCCGGGTGGAGCCCGGAGGAGCGCTTGCGCATGCCCAACTCGCCGAAGCGGCAGGTGAAACGGATCTGCTGCTCCTCGCTGAGCTCCTGGCCCGGGAACACCACGACGATGTGTTCGTCCAGCGCAACGGTGATGGCGTCGATGGCGCTTTGCCTGAGATCATGGCGCAGATCAACGCCGCCGACCTCGGCGCCGAGGGCGGCTGACAGGGGCGTGACTTCGAGGGCCGCGATCTCGCTCATATCGGGGGTATTTTAAGACCTGCGAGGGCGAGTGCAATAGATTTGGGCGTGCAACAGATATGGCCGGGTTATGCCACGGAAGACAGTGGTGTCTTCTCCTCAGGCACATTCACGACGCGCTCCGGCGGGAAACGCACGGTGACCGTGGTGCCAATTCCGGCTTGGCTTTGCAGGTCCAAGATTCCACCGTGCAATTCGACAAGGGATTTGGCGAGAGGCAGGCCAAGACCGGTTCCCTCGTTCTTGCGGTTCAACTTGCCATCGATCTGTCCGAACGGGGACAGCGCCTTCGGCACATCTTCAAGGGCGATGCCAATTCCGGTGTCGTCGACCTGGATCACCAATCCGCTTTCGGCCCGGGACCAGGTGCGTACGGTCACGGTTCCGCCGGATGGGGTGAATTTCACCGCATTGGAAAGCAGATTGACCAGAATCTGTTTGACATTTTTCCTGTCCGCAAACAATGCCGGCAGTTTGTCGGGGACATCAAACTCGATCTTCACCTCGGCCTTTTGGGCGCGTTCCTTGACTATCTTGATGCAAGAACGGATGATCTTGAACACTTCAATTTTTTCCTCGTTGAGTTTGTGGCCGCGGGCCTCGATGTTCGAGAAGTCCAGCAGGTCATTGATCAGGGCATGCAGGTGTTTTCCCGAATCATAAATTTCATTGATGAATTCACGGTATTTCGGGGAGCCCACGGGTCCGTAACTCTCTTTTTGAATGACTTCCGAAAAGCCTAGGATGGCGATTAACGGGGTTCGCAATTCGTGGCTCATATTGCTGAGAAACTCGGACTTCGCCCGGTTGGCCAACTCAACCTCCTCCTTGGCGCTTTGGATGTCCTGTTTCGCCTGTTGCAAGGCTTCGACGTTGCTTTCCAGCAGATCGATCCGGGATTCCATGAGATCACGCTGGCTGATGACGCCGACCAGTTGATCGGCATCAACCACCGGGAGGTGGCGAATGTGGTGGGACTTCATGGTGGCCATCGCCACCTCGACACTGTTATCAGGATGGCAGGTGATGACCGTTTTGGTCATCAGATCCGCGACCGGTTTTCCCAGAAGATCATCGTGATGTGCGTGGATAGCCCGGGCCAGATCGCGTTCGGAGATGATCCCTGCCAGGGAGCCGTCGCTGTCCGTGACCACGACCACGCCGATGCCTTCCGATGCCAAAACGCCGGAAGTCTCGGCAATCGAGGCTTGCGGCGTCACCGTCGCAACCTTCGTTCCCTTGGCGTCCAATATCTCGCGAACTCGCATGAAATTCGTTCCCCGAATATCCTGCAAAAC
>CBDUSV010000344.1:0-3291 GCA_965369885.1 uncultured bacterium | reverse complement strand
CGTGCGGCGGCCAGTTCACCGCCAACACCATGGCCTGCGTGTCGGAAGCCATCGGGCTTGCACTGCCGGGCTCGGCCGGGGCGCCGGCGCCCTATGAATCCCGCGACGCCTATGCGGAGCGCTCGGGTGAGGCGGTGATGAAGCTGATCGAGCATTCGATCCGTCCCCGCGACATCGTCACCCGCACCGCCATGGAGAACGCCGCCCGGGTGGTGGCGGCGACCGGCGGTTCGACCAACGCGGCGCTCCATCTACCCGCCATCGCCCACGAGGCCGGCATCGATTTCGATCTCCACGATGTCGCCGAGATCTTCAATTCGACGCCCTATATCGCGTCTCTCAAGCCCGGCGGCGACTATGTCGCCAAGGATCTTTATGATATCGGCGGGGTTTCGGTGGTGATAAAGACCCTGATGGACAACGGCTATTTTGATGGCAGCTGCATGACCGTCACCGGCAAGACCCAGGCCGAGAACCTCAAGGATGTGGAATTCCCCCTGGGCCAGGACGTGGTGCGCCCGGCCGATGATCCGCTCTCGCCCACCGGCGGCGTCGTCGGCCTCTGGGGCTCGCTGGCACCCGAAGGCGCCATCGTCAAGGTCGCCGGCATGGAAGGGATGACGTTCAAAGGTCCGGCCCGGGTGTTCGACTGCGAAGAAGATGCCTTCGAGGCCGTGATTGGTGACAACATCAATGACGGCGATGTCATCGTCATCCGCTATGAAGGCCCCAAGGGCGGCCCCGGCATGCGCGAGATGCTGTCGACCACCGCCGCGCTCTATGGCCGGGGCATGGGCGGCAAGGTGGCGCTGATCACCGACGGGCGGTTTTCCGGCGGCACCAGGGGCTTCTGCATCGGCCATGTCGGGCCCGAGGCGGCGGTGGGCGGGCCCATTGGCCTGCTGCGGGACGGCGACATCATCTCGATCGACGCCGATGCGGGGGTGCTCGATGTGGAGCTATCGCAAGACGAACTCGCCGCCCGCAAAAAGGCGTGGACGCCGAGACAGAACGATTTCCAGTCCGGCGCGCTGTGGCACTATGCCCAGCTGGTCGGCCCGGCCTGCAAGGGCGCCGTCACCCACCCCGGTGCTGCGGCCGAGACCCACGTCTACGCCGATATCTAGGCGCCGATATTTAGCTGGGTGACATTACTTGGCCTTGACCGCCGCCAGGAAGTTGCGCACCCGGTTGGCGTTGACCCGGGCGTCGCGGCGCCCGATACGCGACGATGACCGTACATCGACCCGGCTTCCATTGCCATCGGTTGCGATGCGAATGACCACGTCATCGACGAAGCCAAACCAGAACGTGGACTCCGACGCCTCGATGCGCCGTGCCGCCTTGTCCGAGGCGATGATCGCCCATCCCAGGCCGCGCGCCACAGCCAGTGCCTTGTCAAAGGCTTGACCGGGCGGCAGGTCCAGGGTGGCGGGTTTGATGTCCGGGTAATGCTGTTTTTGCAGTTTTGCCTTGGCCGGCCCGTAACTGACCTTGTTGCGCGCCTTGGATGCCTTCCTCAGTGCCAAGGCGGCGACGAAGTTCGGCGGATTGACCATGTCGGTGGTGATGTCGGACAAGCGTGGCGACGCGCGCAATGCCTTCAGGTTTGCGTAGGGCACCCACGCCGACGTGATCCCCACCGCCAAGCCCACCAGGCCCAGCACAATCCCGATGCGTGATTTTCTCTGGATCGAGGCGGCGCCACCGACCAGGGCAATGGCGGCCGCGAGCAGCCCGCCATAGGCAATCCAGCGAATGGCGCCAAAGGCGCCGCGAAAGCCCCACCAGCCCCAAGCATTGCCCAATGCCGCCACGATCATGGACAAGACCGCCACCAGGGCAAGAGCGAAGCCGGTTTTAGCCAAACATGTTGCGCTGAAATGCATGGTGGTGCCCCCCCGTGAATGACCCTGTCGCCATCTTCAGGGATAGTCGCACGGACCGGATCGGCGTTAAAAGTGCAATCGTCACAAATTGGGGGAGGTCAGAGATCGAGCTCGCACCACACCGGAGTGTGGTCGGAGGCCTTCGCGGCGCCCCGGGGACCGCGGTCGATGTCGCAGGCGGCCAGCACGTCGGCGGCCTGGGGCGACAGCAACAGATGGTCGATGCGCAGCCCGAAATCCTTCTGCCAGGCGCCGCCCTGATAATCCCAAAAGCTGTAGCGCCCGGGCCCGGCATGGAAGGCCCGGAAGGCATCGGTGAGGCCGAGATGCATGAGCTCTCGGAACTTGCGCCTGGTGTCCAGCCGGTAAAGCGCGTCGTCGATCCAGTTTTCCGGGTTGTGGACGTCATCGGCGGTGGGGATGACGTTGTAGTCGCCGCCGAGCACCAGGATTTCCTCGTTGGCGAGGAGAGACTGGGCGTGGGCGCGAAGGCGGTCCATCCACGCCAGCTTGTAAGGATATTTGTCGCTGTCCGTCGGATTGCCGTTGGGCAGGTAGATCGAGGCGATGCGAACCATCGCTCCATTGGCGCCAGCCGCGGCCTCGATATAGCGCGCTTGTTCGTCGGTCTCGTCCCCCGGCAGGGTGGTGGTGATGTCCTCCAGCGGGCTTTTCGACAGGATGGCGACGCCGTTATAGGCCTTCTGTCCCGCCACCGCGATGTTGTAGCCGAGGTCTTCGAACTCACCTCGGGGGAAGGTCTCCTCGACGGTCTTGATCTCCTGCAACAGCAGGATATCGGGCATGGCCTCCTTCAGCCACGCCACCACATTGGGCAGACGCGCGCGCACCGAATTGACGTTCCAGGTGGCGATCTTGATCAATCGGTCTCTCTCGTGGTTGAGGGCAACAAAAAAGGCCCACCGGGGCCCATGTTTAGCACAATGGCTGGATATGATCAGCCCACGGCGAAAGAGTTGCCACAGCCACACGACGAGGCCGCGTTGGGATTGCGCACCGTGAAGCGCGAGCCCACCATCTCTTCGGTGTAATCGATTTCGGCGCCGCCCAACAGCCCGACCGACACCTGGTCGATGACCAGGGTGACGCCGTCCCTTTCCACCGCCATATCATCGTCATGGCGCTTGGCCTCGAGGGCGAAGCCATATTGGAACCCGGAGCAGCCGCCGCCGAACACCGAGAGCCTGAGCATCATGCCCTGGTTCTCGTCCTTGCTCGCCAGCTCCCGGATGCGCTCAGCCGCGCGCTCGGTGAGGGTGATGGCGGGTTCCGGTGTGGTGATCTGGTTCATCGGTCAGGGCCAGAATGTATATTCATAATCATTTTCACATTCCCTATATAGGCGGTGACGGGGTGTTTTAAAAGCAGGACTTTGCACTGG
>CBDUSV010000343.1:0-3307 GCA_965369885.1 uncultured bacterium | reverse complement strand
GCGTTTATGTCATATCTGCTGGTGTTGGATTTCCCGCAGGGATTGCTGCAGGGCGCGGTGGACATGCCGTGGCCCTTCAACTAATGCCCTTCAACGCCGTCAAAAATTCCGTCTCCGCCTCTCCCGAGATATATTTGGACGCGCCAATGAAGCCTTCGATGGCATCGGCGCGGTCTTGATCGCCGACGACGTCAAGGCGGGTTAATTCCTGGGCGATGGCGTCGCGTTGTTCGAAAAGGTCCTGGTAGTGCAGATCGCAAGCGGTGGACGGCTGCGGGTAATTGCGCAGCTCCTCGAACACCCGGCTTTGTTCGGCTTGGAGAACGCCCCTGACGGCTTTGACGATAGATTTGAACGAATCCGGTTCCATGACCGGGGCATCATACACCCCTCAGCACATATCTTCGCCGACCACGTGGTCCTGGTTGCCGCCGCCAGTGCCATCGCTGCTGACCGGCGGGGAGGCGGGGGTGCTGATCGGCGCGGTTGTGGATGCGGGCGCGGCATGTGCCGCCCAGGGGCCGGCGATGGCCGCGATGATAAACAAGACAAGGATGGATGCTCTCACCGTCATTCTCCTCGGGCGCCCTTATGACTCGGGCAAAGCTTAGCCCATATCCGCCCGGCGGGTGTTCACGATTGGGTTACCGCATTGACACCGATGGCCCCGGGGCTATGCTCTGGCGGCATTGCCGGGAGGAAAATGTGCGGATTCGAGGCCTGCCATGCATTTGACCGATCAACAGGTGGCGGAATTCCAGCGCACCGGGGCTCTTGTGGTCCGGGACATGATCGGATCCCGGGATATGGCGAACATCTCGGCCTGGATCGACGAGATCCACGCCTATCCCGAGGCGCCGGGCAAATACATGATGTATTTCGAGGACTCAAAGCTTGCTCCGGGCCAGCGCATGCTCAACCGCATCGAGAATTTCATCCCCTATCACCAGGGCCTGGCCGATCTGTTGTCAGGTGATGCCATGCTTGGCCGGGTGTCGGAGCTGTTCGGCGAGCAAGCGGTGCTGTTCAAGGAGAAGGTCAATTTCAAGATGTCCGGCGGCGACGGTTTCGAGCCCCACCAGGACGCCCAGGCCGGCTGGGAGGACTATGCCAGCCTGTTCATCACCGCCATGGTCAGCGTCGACCATGCCACCGAAGAAAATGGCTGTCTCGAGGTCGCCAGGTGGGATCACCGCCATGAACTGGTGGGCGAGTTGTGGAAACCCATGCAGGGCGACCAGCTTGCCGGCGTCGAGTTCGTGCCCTGCCCGACCGCGCCCGGCGACGGCGTGTTCTTCGATTCCTACATCCCCCACCGCTCGGAGCCGAACCTTTCGGACAAGCGGCGGTGCATCCTCTATGTCACCTACAACCGGCTTTCGGAAGGCGACCACCGCGCCCAGTATTACGCCGACAAGCGCAAGAGCTACCCGCCCGACTGCGAACGCGAACCCGACAAGGAATACGGCTACAAGGTCTAAGCCCTTCGCCCCCCCCACGCCGGCGTCCCGGAGCGTGGCCCCATGATTGAAATCCTCCATATTCTGGCCCTGTTGGCCCTGCTGGCATGGCTCTATCTGGTCCTCGGCCATGGCGGGTTCTGGCGCGCCACGGCGCGGCTCGGCGATGTTGGCCCGGACCCGGCGAAATGGCCCGGGATCGTCGCCATAGTTCCGGCACGGAACGAACAGGCGGTGATCGGTGACGCCGCCGCCTCGCTGCTGGCCCAGGATTATCCCGGCGCCCTGACCGTCATCATCGTCGATGACGACAGCGGAGATGCCACCCAGGCAGTGGCCACCCAGGCGGCGGCCAATGCCGTCAAGGGTCGCGGCTTTCATGTCATCGAGGCCGGTCCCCTGGCGCAGGGCTGGACCGGCAAGCTCGGGGCGCTTGACCGTGGCGTCCGCGAGGCCAAGACGCTGTTTCCCGACGCGAAATATTTCTGGTTCTCCGACGCCGATATCGCCCATGGGCCCGAACACCTCCGCCGCCTGGTGGCCAAGGCCGAGGGTGGCGGGCTCGATCTGGTCTCGCTCATGGTCGGGCTTGGATGCAAATCCTTCTGGGAACGGTTGCTGATTCCCGCCTTCGTCTTCTTCTTCCAGAAGCTCTACCCCTTCCCCTGGGTCAACGATCCGGCGCGCCGCGCGGCGGCGGCGGCGGGGGGCTGCGTATTGCTGCGGGCGCAAGCTTTAGAGCGCATCGGCGGGCTTGGCGCCATCCGCGGCGAACTGATTGATGATTGCGCCCTCGCCCGTGCCGTCAAATCCGGCGGCGCCATCTGGCTCGGCCTGGGCGAGACCGCGCGGAGCCTGCGCGATTACCAAAGCCTTGGCGCCATCTGGGCCATGGTGGCGCGCACGGCGTTTCATCAGCTCGGCTATTCGCCGTGGATGTTGGCGGGGTGCGTTCTCGCCATGGCGCTGGTCTATGGCGCGCCGCCGGTGGTGTTCGCCCTCGCCGTCTTCGAGGGCGCGTGGCCGGCGGCGGTGATGGCGGGCCTGGCCTGGGGCCTGATGGTGCTGGCCTATGGGCCGACCCTGAAACTCTATGGCCGGCCTTGGACGGCGGGGTTGGCCCTGCCGGTTGCAGCATCGTTCTATGTGCTGATGACGGTGGGCTCGGCCTGGGCCCATTGGCGGGGCCGGGGCGGCGCCTGGAAGTCCCGCCATCACGGCGCCGCTGGCGCCATTGCCAAGGGGCCGTGAACCCGGCTATGAACAGTGAGGCGCAAAACCAACAAAACCAGGGAGAAGACCCGTGAACACGCCCAACATCAACACCGTCCTGTTCCTTGGGCCCACCGACGTCAAGGATGTCATCTCCATGGCCGAGGCCATTGACCTGGTGGACAAGGGCTATGGCGATGCCGCCAAGTATCCCATCATCAACGCGCCGCGGCGCCGGGTCCATTCGCCGGAAGGTGTCAGGGTCTCCAATTTCCCCGGCGGCATCGATTCACTCGGCGTGATCGGGTCCCTGACCCGCGCCGAATCGGTCTCCCATGACCCCAAAAACCAGGTCTATCCCTATCGCGAGCATCCGGTGTATCTGCTGTGGGATTCGGAGACCGCGCACTTGAACGCCATCATGGTGGGCGAGATCACCGACAAGCAGGTGGGATTTTCTTCCGTCATGGCGCTGCGCACGGCGGCCACCACCGGGGTCGGCATCCGCTATCTGGCCCGCGAGGATTCGGAAGTCGCCGGCGTCTATGGCACCGGCGGCCAGGCCCTGCACAAGGTGATCGCGTGTTCCTGCGAGCGCAAGATCAAGACCTACAAGATTTATTCCCGCGACCCGG
>CBDUSV010000342.1:0-3312 GCA_965369885.1 uncultured bacterium | reverse complement strand
CCCACGTCAGGGCCTGGGGGGTTAGCGGTCCCTGACCCCGACCCGAAAGCCGAACCAGCGGGCGATGAGGGCAAGACCGGCGGTCATGGCGACGATGAACAGGCTGATGATGCCGGCCACTTCCCGCGCCGAGCCGGTCGATGTGGTCATGTATTCGAGCGCCAACAGCGACAGGGTCACGGTCTCCCGGCTCGCCAGCAAAATGACGCTGCTGGTGGAGCCGGCGGCGATGACGAAGTTGAGGATGCCCATCAACACCAGGGTCGGCGCGATCAAGGGCAGCCATATGCGCCAATAGGTATAGAACCATCCCGCGCCGGCGGTTCGTGCCGCTTCCTCGAGATCTTCGCCCATCTGCAGGAACACGCTCTTGAACATCTGGATGCTGGTCAGCTTGCCTTGCAGGATGACGACCATGATCAGAATCCAGATGGTGCCGTAAAGCCAGCTTAGCCCCGGCGTGCCGGTGATGACCCAGAGCAATCCCAGGCCCGAAAGGATGCCTGGAATGCCGGCACTGAGCCAAAAAATCGAATCCAGCACCACCCTGCCGGTCCATCTGCGGCGCACCAGAACATAGGCGACCATCGAGAAAATCAGAGGAGAGATGATCGCCGTGGTGATGGAAAGAATGAAGGTGGTCCTGAACGCCCGGAAGAAAATCGGGTCGGTCAGCACGGTCTGCCAATGGGTCAGGGTGTAAGGCGGTATCGCCTGGAAAAAACCCGCCCGGGTCATGAAGCTGCCGCCCAACAGGGTCAGCACCGGGACAATGGTCAAGACCGCGGCGACGGTGCAGACCAGGGCGAACGCCACCGGCTGAAACGCGCCCAGATGGGTCAAGCCGGGCTTGTAATTGCCGGTGACCGTGGTGTATTGGCGCCGCGACAACAGCCACCGTTGCAGCGGTATGATCGCCATGATGATCAACAGCGTTATGCTGGCGAGCGCCGTCGCATGGCCATATTCCGGCGGCTCCAATTCCCGCACATAATCAAAAAGCAGGGTGGAATAGACGAAGAATTTGATCGGGGTGCCGAGAATCTGCTCGATCTCGAAGGTGTTGAACATGCGCACCAGGTTCAACATGAACACCACCACCATCGGCGGAATCATCACCGGCAGGGTGATCCGCATCATGGTCCTGATCTTGCCGGCGCCGGAAACCCGGCCGGCCTCTTCTAAGGTGATGTTCATGTTGCGGAACGCCGGGGTCAGCAACATCACCTTTTGCGACAGCGCATTGCCCATCAAATGGGCGAAGACGATGCCTTCCACACTGTAAATATTGAAGACGTGGCCGGTGATGAACGGAAGCTGCTTCAGCCACACATTGAAGAAGCCGAAAAACGGATCGAGCAGAAGCGTCCAGCCGATGGTGGTGGTCAAGGCCGGCAGCATGAACGAGACCCAGAACATGAATTCCAGGCCCCGGCTGAAGCGGATCGGGGTTCGCGCCAGGATCCAGGAAATCAGCACGGCGAGGGGAAAACTGATCGTGGTGTAGGCGGCGAACACGACCAGGGTGTTGACGAGGCTCTCGAAAATATCCGGCTCAGATAAAGCCTGGCGCCAATTGTTGAGGCTGAATTCGTAGGTGCCCTCGATGATCCCGGCGATGTTGAAGCTTTGAATGAAGATCAGGATGACCGGGTAAATGATGTAGAACCCGAAAAACAGGATCAACAGGGCCATGATGAAATGGCCCGTCCCGGGGCGGGTCTTTTTCCTGACGGGCGCTGAGGCGGAGATGATGGCGGTCACTTCACCCGGTCTTTCTGTAATGCCGGCATCCGATCACGCGACGGCAGATACATAGCGAGCGGGGAGGGCGACGTCACCCTCCCCGTATCCGCCGGTTATTTCTTCTTTTTCTTGCGCACCTTTTTCATGATTTTGCGAAGCGTCTTCAGATGTTTCCTTTGATTGTTGATGAAGCTCGGATCGGAAAAGCCGACATAGTATTTGTGGTCCGGCTTGATCCAATACTGCTCGGCGATCAGGCTCTGGGGCACATCCACGCGCAGGGAATCAGAGGTCTTGCCGGTCTTGATGAAGATCGACTGGCCTTCCTTGCTGAGCGCCCAGTTGATGAACAGCTTCTGGGCGTTGGGATTGGCCGGGTGGTCCACCGCCATGATGTTGGCCGCCGACGCGGACAGCATTTCACCTTCTTTGAGGATATGCGGCAGATAGGGCAGGATCGGGAATCCCTGGGCCGCCATTTCCTCGGCCGGCGTGCCGAGGCCGAACATGCCGATCGAATAGCGGCCAAGCGCCAGCCATTCGACCGCCTGGCGCGAATCCCTGACGATGGTGACATCCATTTCGGTGGCCCAGCGCTCGAACCATTTCTTGCCGACCTTGGGGTTGAGAAGCAACGGCACGCTGGACGCCGCCGCGCCGCGCCGCGCCGGCGACCGCGCCACGATCTTGCCCTTCCATTTGGGATCCAACAAATCCCAATAGGACTGGATCTGCTCCGGCTTGACCAGTTTGGTGTTGATGGCGATGACGTAGGCGGGCGATGCCCCCCAGGTGAAGATATAGCGGCCATGGGGATCGGTGTAGTGATGCTTGCCCTGGTACCAGCGCTTGGGATTCTTCACTTCCGGATCAACCAGCAGTTCGTCGACCGGCGCCAGCATCTTGTTGGGCAGCAGAATGGAAAGGGCGGTATTGGCGCCGCCGATCCAGGCGTCAATGGTGAACTTTCCGCCTTTTCTCTCGGCACGGATTCTGGCGGAATGCCGGCGGCTGCTGCCGGTCTGGAAATTGACCTTGACGCCGTATTTCTTTTCGAATTCCGGCATGATCTTGCGCAGCTTACGGGGCATTTGACCGCCGAGAATGACCTCGACCTGGCCCTCTTTTCGCGCCGCCGCGACCAGTTTCTTCCATTCGGCGCCGTGGGACGCGGCGATCTGGGTTGAGGCGGCGGCGGAATTTGGCGCCGTGCCATCTGCAAAGGCCGCGCCGGGCAACAAAAGCAGTGCCGCCAGGGCGCCGGTTGAAGCGAATTTTGTGAACATGTTAGGTCTCCCTTGTATGGTTCTTTTTTAAATCGCGAAACTACGCGTCGGCACTTTGGCTTTCCGACCAGTCCGATGGCCAAGCACTATGGCCGTCCGGGCGTAACTGCAACCAAATTCTATCGCCTTCCGATCGTGGATCGTGGCGGTCGCCATAGACGATGATGACGCGCTGGCCGTCCACATCCACCTGGTATTCGGTGCGCTCTCCTATGAACAAGGCGGTGAGCACCGTGCCGCCGATCATCCCGGCCGGCGCCTCGGCCGCCGTCGCGGGCAA
>CBDUSV010000341.1:0-3313 GCA_965369885.1 uncultured bacterium | reverse complement strand
ATAGACCCGGTAGGACACGTGGTAGGGCACCGCCAGCGGCAGTTTGACGCGATGAAGGGTGATCTCTTCAATCAACATGGCCCTTTCCACCCGATGGCTTGACTAAGTAATTACGGCAGCACCACCTCGGCGCGGCCGGCGGTGTTGGTCTCGCCTTCCTGGTTGGTGCCGGTGATCTCGAGCTTGACCACATTGCCGTCGGCGATTTTTTCGGTGACCTTGGCGCCGTAGGTCGTCACGTCGCCATAGATCGCGGCGCCGCGCACCTGGACATAGAGTTTGCGCAGAAAGCCCTTGTCCCCCATCCAGTTGGTGATCAAGGGCGCCACCCAGGCGAAGCGCATGACGCCGTTGTCGAACGGACCCGGCATGCCGCGGCCGGCGGCCAGATTGAAGTCCTCATGCTGCTGGGAATATTTGACGGCGAAATTGGTGGCGGGATTGAGGGCGGCGGCGTGGGGCGCCTTCTGCAGATCGCGGTAGCCCCAGCGTCCGGCTTTGTAGGACGGCCCGATGCCGGCATTCCAGCACACCATGTCGCCGATGGTCAGCGGCCCGCGCACCATGGGCGGGATCTCGGTGCCGATGTCGACGTCATCGAACGCCAGGCCATCGGCGCCGGTGTGGGTCTCGGCCTTGAAGGCGGCGTCGAGCCCGGCCAGGTCCTGGTCGCTCATGCGGTGGATCGGGCGTTCGAACATCACCTCGCGGCCCATCTGGGTCGCCATGATCATGGTGCCGGTGGCTTTCGCCACCACGTCGTCGGACTGGTTGCGGTAGGTGATCTCGGAGATCACGAAATTGAGCCGGCGGCCTTCCTTGTTGCGCTTCTCGAAGAAATCCTTCTGCACCGAGACCGCCGAGAGCTTGTCGCCGACGAAGACCGGCTTGAACCATTCATATTCGACGCCGCCGATCAGCGACGCCAGGGGGGCTACCATCGGCGCGCCGTGGAGGATGGGATAGAGCACCGAAACCACATAGCCCGGGGGCGCCACCAGCTTGCCGTAAGGGCCCTTGGCGGCGTAGTCGGCATCGGTCCACAACGGGTTGTCGTCGTCGGTGCCATAGGCGAAATGGCGGATGGCGTCGGCGGTGACGTCTGAGTTCCAGGTCTCGCGCTCGCGGACCTCGGTGCCGGTGAGTTCGCGGGTGCGCTCGACCCAGGCGTCGATCTGGGCGTCGATTTCTTCCATGTTCGTCATCGGCTTCTCCTAACTCCGGGCCAGGGCCCCTTTAACCAGTGGTGTGATGTCGGCGAAACTGTCGGCGACCAGAACGCCGGCGTCGCGCAACAGCTGCTTCTTGCTTGACGGCGCGCCGAGGCCGCGTTCGATGATGGTAGAGGTATGGCCGAAGCTCATGCCCTTGGGCAAGCTTTCCATCGCCTCGCCGGCGATCAGCGCCACCACCGGTTTGGTGAAGCCGCCGCCTTCGACCATGGCCGCCGCCTCTTCCTCGTGGCCGGTGCCGGCCTCGCCGAACATCACCACGCATTTGGTTTCGTCATCGGCCTGGAACAGCTCCAACAGTGGCGTGAAGCCGGTGCCGATCAGAAGATCGCCGCCGATCGAGACGAAGGTGCTCTGGCCGATGCCGGCCCGGGTCAGCACATTGCCGATCTCGCCGCCCATGCCGCCGCTGCGCGAGATGATGCCGACCGGGCCCGGGCTATAGAGCTTTTCGGGCTCGGCGCCGCCGGTGCCGCCCAGCTTGGCCTGGCCCGGGCTGATCATGCCCTGGGAATTGGGCCCGATCACGCGCACGCCCTGGTCACCGGCGCGATCGAGGATCAGCGCCCCGTCATGGTGGGGGACGCCCTCGGCCAGCACCACCACCAGGGGGATGGCTTGGCCGATGGCCTCCAGCGCCGCGTCGCGGGCGAAGCGCGCGGGGACGAACAGCACCGAGATGTCGATGTCATGGTGTCCCCGCGCCTCGGCGACGGTGTCGTAGTTGGCGATGCCCTCGATGTCGGTGCCGCCTTTCCCCGGCGACACTCCGGCGACCACATTGGTGCCATAGGCGCGCATATAGCCCACATGGGTGCGCGCCTGGCGCCCGCTCAGGCCCTGGATCAGGACCCGGCTGGACCGGTGGAGAAGGATGCTCATGGGCGCCGCTTCGGTTTCACGATGTCAGCTCGACGATGCGCGCCACCGCGTCCTCGATCGAGGCCTCGGCGCCGAAATATTCGATGCCGGGGATCTCCGCCGCCGCCGTGCGGGCGGCGTCACTGCCGGGGCCGGCATAGCGGAAGACGATGGGAAAAGCGCCGGGATCGATGGCCAATTCCTTTAACGCCCGCATCACGCCGCGGACCTTGATGTCGATGGGGATGAAATTGGTGATGTTGCCACCGGCGAGGAGGCCCTTGAGGCCTCCCCGCGCCAGGATTGCCTTGGTCGCCAGATACATCTTCTCCTCGACGAAGCCAGGGGTGATGTCGAAGGTGGTGGCGGGCTTGCCGCCGAGCCGCTTGAGGGCGTCGAAGGCGAGAAACCCGGCGCCGCCGCCGGTGAACATGAAGGCGATGTCGCCGTCGGCGAATTCGTTGAAGCGAATGGCGGAGCCTTGATCCGTGGCGTCGATCTCGCGCATGCGGCGCTCCAACGCCGTCAGCGGGCGCCAGCCGTTGGTGAGGTTAGGATCGGCGATGCCGTCGAGCTCGGGATGGCGCGCCAGGGCCTGATTGTCGATGACGATGACCCCGGTGGGCGCCACCAGGCCGCCATCAATGGTGACGGCGAGGGGGTTGATCTCGACGATCTGGGCATCGAGGTCGTGGAAAATCTCATAGAGCGCGGTGAAAATCCTGGCCGCCGCCTGGCCGGCATCGCCATCAAGGCCGGCGCGTTCGGCAATGTCGGTGGCTTGGCCGGGGGTGAGGCCGGCGCTGGGCTTGACCGGGGTCAGGATCAGGCTATCGGGGTCTTTCGAGAGAATCTCTTCGATGTCGATGCCGCCGAGCGCCGAGACCAGCACCACCGGTCCCCGGGTCATGGAATCGAAGGTGATGGAGACGAAAATCTCCCGGGCGATATCGACCGCCGCGCTGACCAGCAGCTTTTCAACCGGAAAGTTGGCGACGGTGGCGCCAATAAGACCGGCGGCGAAGTCCCGGGCGTCTTCGGGGGTTGCCACCAGCTTGATGGCGCCGGCCTTGCCACGGCCGCCGGCGGGGATCAGGGCCTTGATGACGGCGCGGCCGCCAAGCTCGCGGGTGGTAAGTTCGGCCTGGGCGGCGGTGGTGGCGACGGCGTAGTGGGGAACCGGGATGCCACCCTTGGCGAACAACGCCAGCGCAGCATGT